>NZ_JAPYOK010000051.1:0-31639 GCF_028283155.1 Candidatus Poriferisodalis multihospitum
GTCTTGATGCCGGATAGTGATGCGCGGCAAATGCGGCGGACACAGCTGATTCAAGATTGGAATCTTGCGCCTTAGGCAGGTACGGCCCCGACTCGGCTAATCATCCGAAGGCGGTCGGTAACTGCGAATGGCCTCAATGGTCTGGCGAAGTTCGTTTACCGGCGCGCGAGCTTGAGCGAATTTTGAGTATGCAGAATGGGCACGATTTACCATTTCGTCGAACGTTAGTACGCGAATACCATATTCCCGTAGCGATCGTTCATCACGCGTTCGTACGTCTGGATTATCCCATCCTATGGGTAGTTTGCCCAACAAGCAAATGGCTTCGATCGGATATCGACGCTCATCTTCGTCCTTTTGAATTTCCTCGCGAACTGCAGCAATGTAGTCGTTCAGTTGGTCTTCGATAGCTGTTTTACGGAGTCGTACTGACGCCCGCTTCAATTCGATAATCACGTGCGCCGAAGAAATACGTCGATATCGAACGTCAGGCTGTACTGTCTCCCTGCCGCGGATGTTGACACGTTCCACCGCGTTCTGCAGTCTCTCTTCCATGTTCTCATACTCGGTAGCTCGCTCCCAAGCCGGATCTAGCAGCCACAAATGCTCAAAGATATAGTCTCGCAACTCCCGCTCGTAGTCGTCACGAAGCACCTTGTCTTGTAGTTCATTGATCACGCTGAGGCGATACCGCACGATTTCCAAATATTGTGTGGCTTCTACGGCATCCATATCGGCTAGCCACTTGAGAAATGTTTCCATGTTGGAGTCATCAATTTCGTCGATTTGGTCCAGAGCATGTTCTAACTTAAGTCTTTCGAAGGCGAGCACTGCAGTCGCATAGAAATCATGTTTGTGTTCGTCGTCCATGTTGGCCAAATCAATGCCTCTAAAGACGTTCTTTGCTCGCTTCTTGAGGGATGTCGGCCGTAGATTGTCGTACCACTGCTTGACATGAGGGTTTGACTCAAGTGCGGTTTCGAGCGCACGACGCATCTTTAGCGTATTGGTCTCAGTCCAGATGTGGCGGAGTTCTGTATCGAGGAAATTCTTTAGTGCCTTGTACTTGGGATGATCTTCGGCTAGCTGCTGGCGACTTGTCGTGGCGATATCTTCCTCATCTTCGTCGAGAAAGTCCGCATGGATCTCGCCAAAGATGTACTTTGTGATCATGCCCCCGAGGCGATACTCCTGCAAGATGTCCTCTTGAGCAACCCTGCCCCGCATCAACACTGTTATTCTGTTCAGATTGTCGTCCAAGCCACCGGCTGAGTCATCTAGATCGTTGGAGCGTCGTGCTATAGCTATCCACCCTCTGGTTTCATAGGCACCCGCCTGATCGGCGTTGCCATCTTCATCAAACCGGTGCGGTCGCGTGAAGGCCAAGCGCTCGCCAGTTTCTTCATCGATGTCTAGATTCCTGCTATGTACTGAGTAGTCGTGATCGCCATACTGGAAAATGAATCTTGCCTTATGGAAGTAGTCGCGATCTTCAAATCGAACGGTGTTGCCATTGAGGACAATTTCGAAATCGTCCGAAAGAAGCTCGAAACGCCGTGCGATGCGCTTACGTAATCCGGAGATTGAGCTACCAGTGAGCCTGACTCTCTTGAAATCAGTGATCTTGATAGTTGTACCTGTTCCACCGGAAAGGCCGGATCCATCGAATTCAATGGGTAGTGGGCTGTAGCGTGGTACCTTTGGATTCTGTTCGTTTTCGTTGCTTTGTTCTTGCGCCTTGACATTCTGCCGTATCTCTTCGGCATCCATCTGAAATGCTTCAGGTTCGCTATTCGTTTTCTGGGTATGGACGGCAATTCTGTCCGCAATTGAGAATAGAGATAGCTTTCCGATACCCTTTCGACCCATGGGCTTCCTGCCGAGTTTGGTCAAAGGGCCTTGGGAGCTTGGATCTCGGCGGCGATAACCGACCAAGAGATAGCGATTGTTGATGTCGCGCAGATCCATGCCATGCCCGTTGTCTGTGACGGTTATGGCTTTCGCGGCTGTGTCGATCGTCACGTCCACTCGCGTGGCGTCAGCATCCCAAGCATTGGCGATCACTTCTGAGATGACCGCTGGGGTGTTGCTGTAGAGATTCAAACCCAAGTGGTCTAGGACACTCAGGCTGATGCTCATTTCGTACCGAGCATTTTCGCTATGTTGCACCGACGGCCTCCACAATGGAAGCCCCGATGGCCTCCGCGAGCTTAACCGGAACGGCGTTCCCGATTTGGCGCGCTGCATCGCGCACAACAACAGGCTGACCGTTCTCGGAAAACTTGTAGCCGATGGGGAAAGTTTGGAGCAAGGCACCTTCGCGCACGGAAATCGCACGGTGCTGTTCTGGATGGCCGTAGCGGCCCGTGCTGTAGTAGCAGAACTGTGTAGTGATAGTGGGAGCAATGTCATCCCAAGTCATCCGGCCGTAGGGAGCGGGGTAGTGGGCCTTCCTGTGGCAGGGACTCACGAGTTCATCGTCGTCCCAATCCTCCCAAGTGCCGCCGGGCTTTGACTGCTCGATGCGCTTCTTGTTGAGCTCGGTTAGCGGCATGGCTACATGAGCGGGATCATGCGGACACGCCTCGCCGTCGTCGATGGAAGGGAGATCGTGGATGAACTCTCGGACTGTGTGACGGGCGGCGCTGGGCTGGGGCAGGCAGATGGGGCCACGGCGTGAAGCGAGCAGCACGAGACGTTTCCGCTTTTGCGGGACACCGTAGTCAGGGCACCACACGATCCCATCCTCGTGTTGGTACTCGAGGTCATTCAGAGTTTGGCGAAAGTCATCGAATGCTCGATGCCTGGCCAGACCGGGGACGTTCTCCATCGACACAAAATCGGGCTCCGTTTCCCGCACAAGGCGCGCAAACTCGTATACCAATGAACAGTCGGCATCCTTTCGTAGCTTGCGATTGTGCGCCGAGAATGGCTGGCAGGGGGCGCAACCTACGAGTACGGACACATCCGCATCGGCGAAATGAGATTCGACGTGTTCTTTTGTTACCTCGCAGATATCCGCCGGAATGAACTGAGCCCCTGCGTTGTTGACTTCGTAGACATAGCGGCAAGATTCGTCGATGTCGAACCCGGCCATTACTGTGATTCCCGCGCGAGCAAGTCCATGTGTCAGACCACCGATGCCGCAGAAGAGGTCAACGGCGTGGATTCTCGGCGTAGCCTGGACTTCCGGCACTTGAACCCTCCTGGCTCAGGTCCTACAAATGTTCGGAGGCGATTCCCGGCGACGAGGCCGAGTGTATGTGCGCCGACCGGCGACGGTAGCCGGACGGTGCGATATCCGGCCACCGGATTTCTGAGCAGGCTCGACCGATGCCGCATGCCCGGTGAACTCGAGATGTGCTTCGCGGCCGCTCAGGCAAGCTCAGCGTCGAATGATGCCGTATTCTCCGCTGGTGGTCTCGCACAGCAGTGCTCGGTCGCTCTGTGGTGAGCGCCTGCGACAATGAGTCCGTGGTGACCCAATCACTCGTTCACCTCGCGGACGGGGGCGTGCGCCTCAGACCAACCAACGTTGCTCGTCGGTGCTGGCGTATTCTCATCCTCGTCCTGCTGATGCTGCGGAGCACTGAGACATGGGGACCGGTACCGAGACCAGTTACGCCTACGAGCCCGATGTCGTCTACGCGCCGGGCGAGACGCTGGCCGAGTGGCTTGGCGAACACGACATGACTCAAACCGACCTCGCCTCCCGCGCGGGCCAGTCAGCCGAGCACATCAACCAGATGGTGGAAGGTGCCGCACCTGTCACCACTGAGGCGGCGCTGGGCCCTGGAGCAGGTCACCCGAGTGCCTGCAGCGTTCTGGAACAACCTGGAGCTGAACTACCGCGCGCATCTCGCCCGCTGCGCTTCGACGCCGACGCGTCGGCCCGCGATCTCGCCACGATCAGCCCCGATGCGGTGCTCGACGGCAACCGCCCACGGCTGCTCGACGAATGGCAGCTCGCACCGGTCATCTGGAACTGTGCTCGACGCGCTGTGCGTCGGCGGCTGGCCGTGGCTCGCTGGGGCGACGACGGCCGAGGCGCGGCGGCGGCTGCGCGAGTACCTCGACGAAGTGCGCCACGTCCAGATCAACGGCGACTCGACGCGCAGCCGAAACCCGATGCTGGTGGAGCGCCTGATGATCTCGCTGGCTCGCAACACCGCCGCGACTGTGCCGGTGTCGCGGCTGGCTGCCTGCGGCGGCGGTGAGCAGCCGCTCAACCACCAGACCGCACGCGCCTATCTCGACGCCCTGCATCAGATCTTCGTCATCGAAGACCAGCCGGCCTGGTCGGCGCATCTGCGCTCGCGCTCGCGGCTCGCGAAGTCGCCCAAGCGGCACTTCGCTGATCCGTCGTTGGCAGCAGCCGTGCTGCGTGCAAGCACGAGCGCCCTGCTGGGTGATCTCGAGACCTGTGGGCTGCTGTTCGAGTCGCTGGTGGTGCGCGACCTGCGCGTCTACGCGGAGGCTGCCGACTGCGATGTCTCCCACTACCGGCTCGACAGCGGTATCGAGGCCGATGCCATTGTCAGCCGGCGCTTCGAGGGAGAATGGATCGCTGTCGAAGTCAAGCTGTCTCCCGCGCATGACTCCATCGATGCTGCAGCTGCGTCGCTGCGACGTGCCGTCGGCAGCATCGACACAGAGCGGGCTGGAGCGCCCGCCGCACTGCTGGTGGTGACTCCTGTCGGCTACGCCTACACCCGACCCGACGGCGTCTGCGTCGCTCCCGTCACCGCTCTCGGCCCCTGACCAGCGGTGCGACCTCGCAGCCGCACCCGTCGAGTACCAGCCCACGACCCGCCCTGCGCGCGATCAAGGCGCTCCAGCCAGTCGCACCCAGAGCCGAGCCCGGGCCCCGAACCGCTGACCCCAACATCATGACTGTCACACGGCCTGCCTACTGTCGGCATCGGCACCGTAGGGGCGTCACCGAACGCATTCGTGCCCGGAGAGGAGCAAAGATGTCCAAGGACTCGCCGACAGCGCCCGACGAGCGCGGCTCGCTGCTGGACTGGGGCCTGCCGATGACCACGACTGCTCGTGGCACTGAGCGGCTGTGAACGGAGTCGGCATGGTTGAACGGATCGGCCTCGCCGTGAACGATGGGCGGCACGTCTCGTGAGCATCGCCGAGGAACTGGGCACGGCGCTCGATGCGCATCTGATTGAGGGTCTGGCCGGTTCGGCCGCATTCGATCGAGGCGCGAGGTACATGTACGACGGGCGAGTGCAGTCGGTTGCTGAGGAAGACGGCAGGCTGCGGGCGACCGTTCGGGGCACCATGCCCTACCGCGTCGAGCTGTGGTTCGACGGTGACGAACTGCTGTGGAGATGCACATGCCCAGCAGCCGAGGACGGATCGTTCTGCAAGCACTGCACTGCCGTGGCGCTGTCGCTGCTCTATGCAGACGAGCCGCCAGACGGACTCGATGCGCCCGTCACCGGCGACAGCAGCGAGCGTGGCGGCGAGTCCGAGGACACCTTGATTGGGCGCTTCGTTCGTCAGCTCGACCCCGAACGGCTTGCGGAGATCGTGCTGCGTCAAGTGGCGGGCAACTGGCGCCTGCGCGAGCAACTGCTGGGCGAAGCCAGGGCGGCGCAGGGCTGGGGGCTCGATGTCTCGAAATGGCGTCGCAGAATCAACAGTGCGTTCGACATCGGCGGCTTCGTGTACTATCAGGAGGCCGCTGATTGGGCAGACGGCGTGAACGATGCCATCGATGCATTGGCCGACCTCGCCGACGCAGGCCACAGCGAAGACGCCGTGGCGTTGATTGAGCATGCGTACCAGCGTGCCGACAAGGCGCTCCACAACGTCGATGACTCCGACGGCTGGTTGACGGCAATAGCCGAGCGTTTGGCAGAGCTGCACTTGCGGGCGTGCGAAGCGAGCAGTCCAGACCCGCTCGAACTCGCAAAGCGCCTGACAGAGCTAGAACTGAATTTCGATCTGGAGGCCTTCTGCCGTTCCGCGCAGACTTACTCGGAAATTCTGGGGCCGACGGGCCTGGCCGCATTCCGTGAGGCCATCGAGCCGGCGTGGCGCCAGATCGACCCGGCCGCTGAGGAATGGTCCACCGGCGACTACTACCTGCGTCAAGCGATGATCGGGTGGGCGCTGGCCATCGGCGAGCCGGAAGCGCTCGTTGAGGCGCACAGGCGTAAGCGCGTGCATCCCGTCGACATGCTGGAGATCGCTGAGTCGTTCGAGACTGCGGGCCGTGACGGCGAGGCGGTCACCTGGGCGCGCAAGGGCCTCGCCGGACTCGGACACGGATCGTGGCAAGCCGACGGGCTGCGCGACTTCTTGGCGCGCAAGCTGCGTGAGCGCGGCGAGCCTGGTGCAGCGGCCGACCTGTACTGGAACGCCTTCACTGCGAGGCCGTCGCTGGAGGCCTTCCGGGCGCTGCCTGAGCAAGATCAGCGGGCGCCCGACAAGCGCCCCGATTGGGTCGAGCGCTGCATACGGCACCTGCGACGTCGCTTGGGCACGGAAGCGCCTGAGGTGTCCTCGCTGCCGCCCGACGTCATGGGTCTCGGCTCTCCCGACGCGCCCCACGAAGCCGTCGTCTTGGCCGAGATCCTCTTGTACGAGGGCCGCGCTGAAGAAGCATGGGCAGCTGCGTTGCAGCACGGCAGCAGCTGGCAGATGTGGATGACGCTCGCACGCGCTCGGGAGGCGACCGCGCCCCGCGACTCAATTGCGATCTACGAGTCGCAAGCGCTGGCGATCATCAACCGCAAGAAGCCCGACCAGTACAAGATCGCTGTCGGCCTGATGTCCCGGATACGCGGCCTCGCCGCCGATGCCGGCGACCCAGAACTGTTCGACTCGCTGCTGCAGCAGGTCAAGACTGTCCACAAGGCGAAGCGACGCCTCCAAGGCGAGCTCGGCGACATGGCGCCCCTGACAGACATGTCTGTCGGCAATGCGACATCGTGAGAGTCAGATTCCCTGCATCCTCAGACATCGGCTTCGGGTTCGCGAGGCAAGCTCGATGTAACTGCGACCGTCGCGCGATGGCGGCAGTCGTTGATGCAATCTATTTGGTCACTGATATCTGACTAGTATGGTCAGATAAGTTCCAGTGCAGTGTCCGTGTCCGAACTGAAAGCGAATCTGTCCCACTACCTGCGTCAGGTGCGGCGAGGCGGTGAGATACAGGTGACTGATCGAGGCACGCCGGTCGCGAGGCTGGTGCCCGCATCGGAGCCAGAGGACGAGCATCTCAGCCGATTGATCAATTCAGGCGTCCTCCGGGCAGGCCAGGGAGATGCGGCCGCTGTGCTTGACGAGCCTCCCCTGCAGATCCCGACCAGCCTTGCGGAGGCGTTGGCCTCCGAACGAGAGGATCGCGTGTGAGGTATTGGGACACCTCGGCGATCGTGCCGCTCTTTGTTGCCGAATCCACAACTGACGTGACGCGATCGTGGCTGCGCGACGACGTCGTCATCGTCACCTGGGCTTGGTCGAGAGTTGAAATCGCGAGCGCGATCGAGCGACGAACGCGTGAGGGCGAGCTGTCACGCGACCAGCGCCGCAGCGTCATGAGATGCCTCGAGGAGTTCAGCGCGACGTGGCACGAAGTGGTCGAGATGCTCGCCGTGCGGTCACGCTCGATGTCGTTGCTGGCGCGCCATCCCCTGCGGGCGGTGGACGCCGCCCAGCTCGGTGCCGCATTGCATGTGCAAGAACAGCTCGGCGCCCCGTTGCAGTTCGTGTGCCTGGACCGGCATCTCGGCGAGGCGGCCGAGCGCGAGGGTCTGGCCGTCGTTTCCACGTGAGCTAGACGCCTCGAGCGCCGCGTCAGCCCTGCGATGGAGCGAGACCAGTGAGCACCTGCTGTTTCACGCGATCGATCCGCGCTGCGTGGCATATCTAAGCTGCGCTCGTGACGCAGATGCGCACTCGGGCCGTTGCGGTGAATCGCTTTCGTGGGTACGCACATCGCAAGCCAGGCCATCTTGCAGGATGGTGCATTGCTTGGTTCGTGCTGGCGAGCATTCTCGACTATGCGCTGTCGACGTCTGGACCGAGCACCGGTGACGGATGGCAGTTCTTTGTCGCGTCGATCTACTTCTTGATCACGCCCGCGATCCTCGCTTGCTTGTTCTTGGTGATCTGGGGCTGCAATGCCGTCATCCGGCGCCGGTCTGGCGGGCTGCCGTCGCCGGATGAAGCGCGGGACGCGGCCAACCGGCGGGCAGCGGTCTCTGGTCGATCGTCACGAATCTGAGCGTCTGCCGCGTCCGCCGCATTCCGGGCGCTGAAGGTCGACTCGCAGCCTGACATAGCAGGGTTGACCGGGCGGATCGGTGAAGCCGAATCCGAGCGGCCGGTCGAGTGTGGCGAGCGACCCGAGGTCGGCACCGTCGAGGTTCGCTGTCGCGGCGACGACTCGGCGGGCTGTCCGGGTTCGGTACCACTCGACGACACCGGTCGGACTTGTGCCATGGGTGCGGACACAGAGCAGCTTGCGGGCGCACCAGTTCTCGAAGGTGGCTGTAATCCAGCGGGGACGCGGCGGTGGCCTGAGCGTCGCGAGGCCAATCTTCATGTCCAGCTTGAGGTCGTGCGAACGGACGGTGTAGCTGCGGCTGTGGCGTTCGGCCGTGACCGCTTGGTAGCGGACCTCGTCGAACGGGTACACCGAGACGATGTAAGCCGCCGAGGCGGAGTCGGCGAGTAGGACCCTGTGCCCGCCGGGCTGTGCCCACATGACGTCAGCGAACGGTCCGATGGGGCTGTGCCGCCAGTCGCCGATCACAAACCGATGACCTGAAGCGAAGCCCACAGACGTGATCGATCCCCGCAGTGTCTCGATCGGCCGTCCTTCTGATTGATCACCTTGAGCTGTCATCGCGTTCCGCACATCGTCGCTGCCTCTCGTATGGCTGCCAGGGCAAGCCCGCGTGCCATGGGAAAATCACAGCCTTGCCGAGATGATGGCTCGCTTTCGGAGGAGTGCCATGAGCGAAACGGCCCTGTCTGTGTCAAAGCCGGTGGCCGCGGGTCACTGCTTATGCGGTGCGGTGAGCTACGAGGTGCACGGGCCGATCCGGCAGGTGTGGAACTGTCACTGCTGGCGGTGCCGTCGCTGGACGGGGCACTTCATGGCGGCTACTGGATGCAAGAGCGCAGACCTCCGAATGGTCTCCGACGCATCCTTGGCGTGGCACCACCCGGCCAACGATCCCAACGTAGCGTACGGCTTCTGTCGGGAGTGCGGCGCGTCGCTGTTCTGGAAGGTGGGGGAGGGCAAAGCGCATCAGGGCGACACCATTGCGATCTGCGCCGGCACGCTCGACCTTCCCTCGGGCCTGCACACCGAACTGGCCATTTTCGTCGACGACGCAGCCGACTACCACACGCTCGACCCGGCAGTCCCCACGCGGCGCGGCGAATAGGCCAATCCCGCGGAATCCAAGGCGGCGGCGCTACGGGTTGTCGGTGTCTCGGACCGTCCGACGGGTGGTTTCGAACTCGAGCCGCGACATCGGCTTCGATGGGCGGGTGTCAGGGGTTCTGTGGGCGAGGTTGGCGACTGCCGTGGGTGTGGGGATGCCTTCGGTCAGGTCGGCAGCGGGCGTCGGCAGCTCGAAGCGGGTTGTGAGGGGTACCACGCCGGCCCACCAGTTGCCGGCCATGTCCTCGGCGTCGTCGACCGGGTCGCCAGATCGCACCTTGGCGGATGCCTCCGCCAGCGGCAGCTCCAGCACCAGCGTCGCTCGCAAGTCCTCAGCACTCGGCGCCCGTGACATGTCCCAGTTGGCCACGATGTGGTCGGTCACCAGCTTCAGGGCTCGCTCCTTGGCGGCGGCGTCGGTGATCCGGCGAGCCAGGCCGCGCACCACGACGCAGCGGAAGTTCATGGAGTTGTGGAACGGCGTGCGTGCCATCACCAAGCCGTCCAGATGGGTCACCGTCACGCAGATCTCGGTGCCCTCGCCGGAGTTCAGCAGGTGGTTGGCCAGCGCTCCGTGCAGGTACAGGTTCTCGTCGTCGCGGCCATATGCCATCGGCAGCACCAGCGGCCCGTCGGGCGTGTCCACGCCGACGTGTGCGATCAGTCCTGCGTCGAGGATGTCCCGCACGTCGTCGCTGCCGTAGCGGCCACGCTCGGCCATTCGCCGCAGCCTCATGCGTGTCGACGGGGCCTGCGCGCCGTTCTGTCCTGACTGGTCGGTAGCGCTCACGTCCGCACCGTACGCCGCGCACCGGCGCCGAGCACCATCGATTTCCCGGCAGCTCCTGGGACCACGCAACGCCGGTTGAGCTGGCGACGCTGTGTCAGTCCAGCAGGTCGTCCTCGCGCACGCGGCTGCGCTCGGCCTCCTCGTGCTCGGCCAGGACCCGGCCGAACAGCTGGCGGGTTCGCTCGACCCGCCCGATGACACCGGGCTGGTGCGTGTAGGCGAAGATCGCCGCGTGGCGGGGCTGGGAGCTTGCTGCCACACGGGTCACCCGGTGCAGGGAGTAGCGCCCTCGGAAGATCTGCAGGTCGCCGGGGCACAGGTCCAGCGTGTGAACACCGTCGCGCCCGCCGGCCAGCAGCCCTCCGATGGCCTCGAAGCCCTCGTCAGTGGCGGTGCGCACCCCGGGCGCGTACTCGAACAGCCCACCCTCGTCCGCGGGCTGCACCAGCACCGTCACGGCGAAGTCGTTGGTGTCGAAGTGCCACGGGAACTGCTGACCGGGATCCAAGATGTTGGCTGTCAGGCCGGCCAGCGGATCGTCGTAGCAGTGCAGCTCGTCGATCTCGAGGCAGTCGGCCAGCAGGCGGCACACCTGGGGCGCCCGGAACAGCGTGTCCATGGCGCACACCGATGGCCAGGCATCGCCGGGGATGAAGCCGCTCGATCGCTCCGTGAACGTGTTCACCGGATGGTCGTCGCTGAATTCTGGGTTCACCTGGGTGTGGAAGTACGGGTTGATGACCTGCATCGAGAAGTGGGTCCGCGGCTTCGCCGCGACGATCTCGGCGTTGAGCAGGCGAACTGCGGTCGGAGTGACGAATTCCTTCAGCAGTGCACAGCCGTCCGAGCGAAGGCCAGTCCGAGCCTCCTCGACGGCACGCCAGTACGCAGCGTGGCGCGCATCGGCGGCGGGAAGATCTCGTCCATCCAGCGGGTAGCGCACGGTGTCGACCAGGCGATCCACGTCAGACGCTGCGGCCGACTCAGCTGCATCATCAAGTCGGGACGTGCTCTGGCTGACTGTGGTCATTCCTCTATGCCTCCCAGTGCGGAACCCAGTCGCCGTCGAGCCGCAGTGAGAGATCGGCGTCATCCTCGATGCGGCGAGCCACGCTCAGCTCGGGTCCGTCCATGCCGTAGCGCTCGGCTGCTCGCTCGAAAGCGTCCCGAGCTGCCGCGGTCATCGGGAGGTCGGCGCCGACGGCCGCTTCCAGCTCGGCCAGCAGCCCCAGATCCTTCACGCACAAACCCAGCGAGAACGACGGGTCGTAGTGCCCGGCGAAGATGCTGGGCGCATCATGACGGGCGATGAAGCTGTCAGCCACGCTTCCCTTGATGGCCTCCCACAGATCGCTGAGCTCGACGCCGTTGCGCACCCCGACCGCCAAGCCTTCGGCCAGTGCCGCAGCACCCACGAACCAGAGCTGGTTGGTCACCAGCTTCACCACGCAGCCGGTGCCCAACTCGCCGCAGCCGATCACACGCCCGAGCCGTTCCAGCACGGGGCGCACACGTTCAACGGCCGCCGGCTCCCCGCCGGCAAACAGCGTCAGTGTGCCGTTGCGGGCGCCGTCGACCGCCCCGGTCAGTGGCGAATCGACCACGGACACCCCGTCGGGTGCCTGGGTGGCCAGGCGCCGGATCAGCTCCGGGCGGCTGGTAGTCAGGTCCACCCATGTCGAGCCAGGTGGCAGCGCCGCGAGCGCACCGGCATCGGACATCACCGTCTCGACATCGGAGGGCGCGGGCAGCGAGGTCAGCAGCACGTCGACGCCGGCCGCTGCTTCGGCGGCTGATTCTGCGGCCACGGCACCAGCATCAACCGCCGCATCGAGAGCCTCAGGGTTGAGGTCGAAGGCGCTGACCTGGTGACCGGCACGAGACAGGCGGGCGCACATCGGCCCACCCATCGTGCCCAGTCCCACGAATCCGACGATGGTCACTCTCATATCTTCGCATCGCCCCGATTCGCGTCCAAACAGCCATGTATGTAGCACCACCGGAGGGGTGGGTGGCAGCGAGCGGGGACCCCGCAGCCGCAGCTTGCGAGGACTGCGGGGTGCGCGGGTGCTCGCGCCCGCGCCAGTGGCACAGCGCTGACAGGACCCGCCCCGGTCAGCACCGGCGACATCCTTGCAACCGAGGCTCACGGATCAGCTCAGCTACCTAGGATGGCCGACTGTCCGCGACCCCGGAGGCGACCCATGAAATTCGGCATCTTCTACGAGCTCCAGCTGCCGAGACCGTGGAATGACGACTCCGAGTACGTCCTGTTCCAGCAGGCGCTCGACCAGATCGAGCTGGCCGACAAGCTGGGCTACGACTACGCGTGGGAGGTCGAGCACCACTTCTTGGAGGAGTACAGCCACAGCTCCGCGCCCGAGGTGTTCCTGGCGGCCGCAAGCCAGCGCACCAAGAACATCCGGCTCGGCCACGGCATCGTCCAGCTGCCCACCAATCACCCTGCACGGGTGGCCGAGCGGGTCTCGACGCTCGACATCGTCAGCGGCGGCCGGGTGGAGTTGGGCATCGGCGAAGGTTCGTCGGTCACCGAACTTCATCCGTTCGACCGCCGCTTCCGCGACAAGCGCGTCGTCTGGGAAGACGCCGTGCGCTGCCTCATGCCGATGTTCCAGGAGGTGAACCACTCCTACGACGGCGAGATCTTCAAGTTCCCGGCCCGCAATGTCGTGCCGAAGCCCTACCAGAAGCCGCACCCGCCGCTGTGGGTGGCATGCAGCCAGCTCGACACGATTGTCATGGCCGCCCAGCGGGGCATGGGTGCGCTGGGCTTCTCGTTCGTGTCCGCAGATGCCGCCCGCGCCTGGGTGAACTCCTACTACAACAACTACCTCAACCACCTCGACCTGCTCTGCGACTACCAGACCAACCCCGGCGTCGCCGTGGTCAGCCCGTTCATGTGCGCCGAGACCGACGAGGAAGCCCAAGCCAAGGCCGAGGGCTGGACGTTCTTCCAGTTCTCGCTGGTCTTCTACAACTCCCACGGCCCGGTCGAGCCGGGCTCGGTCAACCTGTGGGACGAATACCAGGAATGGAAGAAGTCGCCGAAAGGCCAGAACGCCAGCAACAACGTCGGCCTGGTCGGCTCACCCGACACCATCCGCCGCAAGCTGGAGATGTACGAGGACGCCCATGTCGACCAGCTCATCCTGCTGAACCAGGCCGGCAAGAACACCCACGAGGACATCTGCTCGAGCCTCGAGCTGTTCGCTGCCGAAGTGATGCCCGAGTTCCACGAGCGTGACGCCGAGCACCAGGACTGGAAGTCAGCAGTGCTGGCCGGCGACATCGTCCTCGACGACATCGACACCGACCTGTACCAGGTGATCACCAACCAGACACCGGTGGAGAAGCGCGAGGAGATCGAGCGCAAGCAGCGCGAGGCCCGCGCCCGTCAAGCAGTCGGACTGAGCTAACTCAGCAACTGCGTCGATTCAGCCGCCGGATCAGCACAGTTCGGCATCGGCTCCTTCGCCGGTGAATTCAATGGCATCAAGTTGATGAGGCATGACTGTCCGTTCTGTGTTCTTGTATTCGAGAACACAGAACGGACAGTAAACTCATGTTGTGCCAAGACGGACAGCCGCCGCACTGGAGGACGATGCGCTTGAGGCGCTGGCTGAGACGCTGGCGCACCTCGGCGTCGCCGCTAGGACGTTGTCGAGAGGCTCTCGGAGCGACGATCACGCGGCTGATGCCGTCGTAGAGATCGGCGGTCAGCGATTCGACGTCGAGGTCAAGTCGGTAGTCACCGCAGAGCGAGGACGGCGACTGGCTGCCGGTGCCGGGCGGCGAGCGCCGTTGCTCGTCGTTGCCGATCGCATCGCCGACGACGCCAAGCGGACTCTGCGCGAAGCAGGAGTGAACTACCTCGATCGGCGCGGAGAAATGCGACTCGTGGCCCCCCCGCTGATCCTGGACACGGTCGTCGAGTCCACGCTCGCCGAAATCGGCGGGTTCCGAAATTCACTCGACAGTCAGGTTGCCAAGGAAGTAGCAATCTGCTGCTTGTTGACTCCCGACGAGGCCCATGGAGTCCGCCAGACAGCGCGGCTCATCAACCGTGCACCGAGCGCTGTTTCCAGCGCCATGGCCGGGCTGAGAGATGACGGCCTGCTCACCGCATCAGGTGAGCCGCTCATCCCAGACCTTTTCCACGAGTTGACGACGTTCTGGAAACGGCGAGCAGTTGCATTGGCGGCATTGCCCTCCACCCGTCCTCAAGACGCGCAGCGGTTGGGACTCGGACTCAACGAGCCTGAGCACACGCCTGGCTGGGCACTCACTGACACTCGCGCCGCAGCGTCATGGGGCATGCCGATTCTTGCGCGAGGGGACTATCCGCCAGATTTCTATGTGCCCTCCGACTCGGTGGTACGCGCCGCTCGATTGCTGCTCGGCGATGCCGACGATCCCGCCGTCAGGGCATGCACTGTCGCAGCGACGCCGGTGAGGCTGGTGTGCCTGCACCGTCTCGATCACTCCAGAACATCGAAGGAGCGGTGGCCCGTAGCCAACCACATCGTCGTTGCACTGGACATCGCTCAGGACCAGGCTCGCGGCCTCGAAGCCTTACAACAGTGGAATCCTGAAGGGATCGTACGTGTCTGGTGACCCCGTCGTCCTTGTCGGCGATCGAGGTGGCCGGATTCGTTCGTATGTCTCTGCGTTGTCCCGCTTCCCTGCTGAGCCTGCCTGGACGGTGATCGGCGGCTTCGCCGTCAATGTCCGCATCACCCACGTCCATCGCCTCACCAACGACATCGACACGGTGAGCCGCGATCAGACCAAGCTCGTGGAATTGCTCGTCGCCGCGCCGAATGCGAACCAGCTCAGTGCCGCAAGGCTTCAGCTCAAGCATGAGGCCGCGACAGTGTTCGTCGATGTCATGGCCGACACAGCCGGGATGCCACTGCCAACGGAGGCCGCCGAGCGCGCTTTCGCTCTCGCCCGGCGGCTGGCCATGGCCACCAGCGAACCAACCGATCTCGTCATTGTCGAGAGCGGTGAGATCGTGGTCGAGACAACGGTGCCGATGGCGACATCATCTTCGCTCATCGCTCTCAAGGCCGTCGCCATCGCTCGGCGTCCGCAAGGTGGCACGCCGGAGAAGATCGGCTCGGACATCCACGACCTTGTCCGTCTCGTTCACGGCTGCGACTTCGACATCGTCGCCAACTCGATCGCCGGAGGCGGCAGCGAACTCTGCCAATGGGTCAAAGCGACCTTGATGAAGAACTTCTCGCCCGATCAGGATCTCCGGTACACCTTCGCTCGCCTCCGCCGCCTAGCCCGATCCATCGACGCTGAGGCACTCACCGAAGAAGATCTCGCCGTCGTTGCCGATCTCGCCCGCGCACTGCCGTCGTAGCGTCGGCGGCTACGCAGCCAGTAGGCGATAGCGAGATGAGGAGGCAGGAGTGAGCCTGGACCGGATTGTGGCAGTCGACTGCGAGACGACGGGTTTCGCACGGCACGATCGCATCGTGGAGATCGCCGCTGTCGAGCTCGACGTGAACAGCGGCGACGTCGTCGACGAGTTCGAGTCGCTCGTCAATCCGATGCGAGGGGTGGGCCCGACGCACGTCCACGGCATTTCGCAGTCGATGGTCGAAGCGGCGCCGACGTTCGAGGAGCTGGTCGACACGCTGGTGCCGCGGCTGCACGGAGCGACGCTGGTCGCCCACAATCTGCCGTTCGATGTCAGGTTCCTGCGCCAGGAGTTGGAGCGCGCGGGTGTCGCGTTTCATCCAGGGAACGGCTACTGCACCTACCGCGCGACGAAGCTGACCCTCTCGCAAGCCTGCGCGCATTTCGGCATACCGTACGAAACCCAGCATCGCGCCCTGGTTGACGCCCGAGTGACGGCACGGCTCGCCGCCGCGCTGCATCCGCGGATTCCGGTACTGGCGAACGCATCGACGGGTTGTCGTATCAGTTCTTGAGCTGACGAGCACACCGGCGTCGGCGTTCAAAACGACTGGTGAATGCCGTCCAGAATGGAGCGTAGGAGGCGTCCATTCAGTAGCGCGGCTGTGTGGCTGACTGAGCTGTGCGGCTGGCTGAATCGAGAGTGTGCCAGCTCAGCGGTTGGCGAGCCAGTCAGCGATGGCTTGGCCGATCTCGTCGGGGCTGTCTTCCTGGCAGAAGTGATTGCCCGCGACGGTCACCTCGGTCTGGTTCGGCCAGGTGCGGCAGTACTCCAGCTGAGGGCCGTTGAGAATCGCGCCCGGATCGGCGTTGACCAGCAGCTTCGGCACGTCTGAGCCGGCCAGCCATTCGCCGTAGTCGAGCACGATCTGGGTGACGTCGGCCGGCTCGCCCTCGATCGGGATCTGGCGCGGCCACGTGAGGGTGGGACGCCGGTGCTCTGGCTCGACGAACGGGCGTCGGTACTCGTTCATCTCCTCATCGGACAGCTTGCGCTGGATCGAGCCGGGCAGCACCGCTTCAACGAACAGGTTCTTGGTGATGACCATCTCCTCGCCGGCGGGCGACCGGAAGCCCTGGAAGATGCCGGCCGCTGCTTCGGGCCACTCCGCCCAGCTCATCGGCCGCACGATGGCCTCCATGTAGCAGAGACCCGCGACGCGGTCACGGTGCCGGTTGGCCCAGTCGAAGCCGAGCGCCGATCCCCAGTCGTGGATCACGAACGTGATGCTGTCGCCCAGGTCGAGCTGGTCGAGCAGGCCGTCGAGGTACTCGCGGTGCTCCACGAAGCGGTACGAGTCGGGCCCGGTGTCGTCCAGCTTGTCGGAGTCGCCCTGGCCGATCAGGTCAGGCACCACGACCCGAGCGTGCGGCCGCACGTGGGGCACGATGTTGCGCCACAGGTACGACGACGTCGGGTTGCCGTGCAGGAACACGACCGGATCGCCCGATCCGGAGTCGTGGTACGCCATCTGCTTGCCGTTGACGGTGGCGTAGGACTTGGACAGCGGTTCGGCAGAGAGGGTGGCCATGGGTGCTCCTCGGGGTTGTGGGGGTGCGCCGGATCGGCGCCACATCATGCCCGCCCCGTCCCACCGATGCTCAGGCTGCCTTCGTGGCTAGCGGTACGAGACGGGGATGCCCTCGTTGGTGTAGGTGACCTGGGGATCCCACAGCAGCCAGTCGCTGATGCCGAGGTCGGCTGCGGCATCGATCTGGGCGCGCACCTCTGCGGGGCCGTAGTTCACCCGCATCGAGAAATCCTGCAGCCACGGCACGACGGCTGTGTTGGTGCCGGCAAGCACGCGCTGGAATTGGGCCAGTGAGGCCCTGGTGATGTCGTAGGGCTGCGCCTCTGGGTGGACCACGCCGTACTCACCGCGCCCCCAGTGCGACGGATACACCATGGGCGCCACATAGTCGACGTGGTCGGACATGGCGCCGATGTCCTGCGCCACCCACTCGCCGCGGTCTGCCGCGATGCCGAACACCGAGACACCGTGGAACACCTGCGCCTCGCGCAGCATGGAATTTGCCTCGGCCAGGAAGCTCACGATGACCGGCGACGGGTCGCTGCCATCCCAGCCGGGAATCCGCATGCCGCTCAGGTCGCCTTCGGGCCGGCGCATGTAGTCCCACAAGATGTCGTCGATGCCGGCTGCGGCTGCCTCGGCGGCAATGTCCAGGTTGTATTGCCGCACGATCGGGTGGTTGAAGTTGGTAAACCCGCCGTAGTTCGACAGTGGCCTGCCGTCGGGCGTCTGCAGTACCCAGTCGCGGTCGCCGCTGGCCGTGGCGTAGCGGGCCAGCGTCGGATCCCTGAAGGCCACAATGCGCCCGATGACCCGTACGCCGAGGTCGTGCAGCTCCTCGATGGCTTCCCGCAGGTCGTAGAGCTCTCTCGACGCACCTGACAGCTGCGCCAGCCGGACCTCGGTGCGGTGGCCGATGCGGCCGTCCTCGTCCTTCAGATCGAGCTGTACTGCGTTGATGCGGCCTTGCTCGATGAGCTCCACTACCGACTCGCGCAGCCCGTCGTGGTCCCATGCAGCTGCCGTGACGTGAACTCCCGTGGTGTGCGGGTAGCCGATGGGCACGATGACGTCGAACTCGGTGGTGTTCCCGGCAGCGTCAGTGGCGATCACCGGCACCGGGCCGCCGGGCGGGCTCGGCAAGGTGAGGCTGAATGAGCCCGAAGCCGTATCGACGCGTTGATCTCCGATCTGCAGCGATACGCCCGGCTCGACCGACCCGGCCAACACCACCGGCTCATCCAATGCCACTGGCTCGAAGACCCTCGGCAGCTCGACCGCTGGAGGCGTCCCGTCAACCGTGAACGTAACCGCTGCCGTTGCCGTGCCGAAGAAGCGTCGATCGACATCGAGCGTCACGATGTGAGCGCCTTCGGTCAGCTCCGGCACCGGCCACACGATCCGGTTGTCGTAGCGCTGCACTCCGCTCACCGGGAAGCCGTCGAGCAGCATCTGTGCGGAGGTGACATCACCGCCGTCGATGCTGAACTCCAGGACAGTCCCGGCCAGCCCAGCCGGGCGCAGCATCGCGCCGTCGTTGATGCCCGAGACGGTGATCTCGGTGACGCGCAGCGCATTCATCGCCACGAAACCCACACCGATGGTGGCAGCGATCAGCAACATCGCGACGATCACGCGGCCCCGGCCACGGCGCCTGGGCGGCGGCCCGGCGATGCCGATGACGGCGCGGTCGGCCGCTCGGCGCGCCCGCCGGCTCAGGCCGGTCGCATAGAGCGGCGCTTCGGGCTTCGGCGGCCGCCACGGAAAGCCCCAGCCCTCGGCGGGGTCGGTCGGACCGGTTGCCTCGTGCCCATCGGGGCCGCCGGCGAGATCGCTGCCGACCAGCGACGGCCCCACTTCGTGGCCGTGTCGGGTGAGCGACCAGCGTGCTCCCCGCAGCCCCGGCACTGAGCCGGTCTGCGACACGATGCCCGATTCCTGCAGGGTGCCGAGCGAGGTCTGCACCGTCTGGCTGTCCAGCGCCACAGCCGCGCTGATCTCGCCGATCTCAGCCGTCCCCCCACGGCTGAGCAGTTCGCGCAGAATGCGCCTGTCGGCGGGCGCCAACAATGGCATCGGATCGAGTGTATTGAGGCCGCCAGATGGCCTTCGGTCAGGCGTGCCGCCGCTTCAGCCCAGAGATGCCTGGGCGGGATGGCGGGCCGTGACCGTCGTGGTGATGCCGCCCCGCACCAGCCAGCGCGTTTCAACCGTGGCCTGCTTGGGGGCGACGGCCGCCACCAGGTCGTCGAGGATGCGGTTGGTGATGGCTTCGTGATGAACCGGCTCGTCCCGGTAGCTCCACAGGTAGAGCTTGAGCGACTTCAGCTCGACGATGCGACGATCGGGGACGTACGCGATGTCGACTGTGGCGTAGTCGGGCTGCCCGGTGACGGGGCACACGCAGGTCAGCTCCGGCGTGGTGCAGCGCACCTCGTAGTCGCGGTCGGGGTAGGGGTCGTCGAGCGCGATCAGGTCTCTGGACGGTTCGCTTCCCATGTCGGAACTCCTCGGCTGGCGGGCAGAGGTACCCGTCAGTACGACAGGGTGGCGTGCGGGGTGTTCTCCGCCAACCCGAGCGGCGTCACAGCGACAAACTCGGTGCGCTCGGTGAATTCCGCCAGGCTGCGGGCGTTGGTGTAGCTCATGGCGCTGCGCAGGCCGGCCATCAGCTCGCCGATCAGCTTGCCCGCCTCGCCCCGGTAGGGCACGGTGCCTTCGACGCCTTCAGGCGCCCGCTGCTCGAAGTACTCGTCGTCGATTTCCTCGCCGTGGCGCTCGGCTCGGGCCTCGATTGCTTCGAAGCTGGCCATGCCGCGGATGCGCTTGCGCAGCCCGTGCGGGCCCTGCTCGACCTCGCCGGGACTCTCCTTCGTTCCGGCGAGCATGCTGCCGATCATCACGGTCTCGGCACCGACGGCCAGCGCCTTGGCGATGTCGCCGGAAGTCCTGATGCCGCCGTCGGCGATCACTGGCACGTCAAACCCCGCGTCGGCCAGCCCGTTGACCACGCTGTCGGTCGCAGACAGCTGCGGCACGCCGACGCCGGCCACCAGCCTGGTGGTGCAGACCCCGCCCGGTCCGACGCCCACCTTGATCGCGTCGGCGCCGGCTTCGGCCATGTCGATCGCGCCGTCGATGGTGGCCACGTTGCCGGCGATCACGTCGGTGTCGGCGAAGTGGTCCTTCAGGCGGCGCACCCCGTCGATGGCGTGGTCGGCGTGACCGTGTGCGATGTCGAGCACCAGCACATCGGCTCCGGCCGCCACCAGCGCCTTGGCCCGGTCTCCCATGTCGTGGTCGGTGCCCACGGCGCCGCCGGCGACCAGTGAGCCGTCGTCGGCGTTCTTGATCGCGGCGATCTGGGCTGCTTGCGCGTCGATTGGCATGAACCGGTGGACGATGCCGGCGCCGCCGAGACGGCCCATGGCGATCGCCATCTCGTGCTCGCAGACCGTGTCCATGTTGGCGGCGATCACCGGCAGATCCAGCGGGATACTGCGGGACAGGCGAGTTCGCACTGACACGTGGCTACGGCTGCGGATCGACGACCGCTGCGGCACGATCAGCACGTCGTCGAAGGTCAGTCCGGTTCTCAGGTCGCGCAGTTTCATGAGCGGCCCCAAGCTACCGTGAGCCGCCATGAGCCCCCGGCGCCGGACGGTAGTGACGGTGCTCGTGCTGCTCGCGATCGTCGCAGCAGCGGCGATTGTCGGCGTCTGGCGCGTGCTCGGCGATGCCCCCGAAGAGGTCAGCCTGGCTGAAGCGGTCGAAGTCGCCGAACAGGCGCAAGAAAACCCAGATCCCCCAGCGTCGCCGACCACTGCGGCGGCGAGCAGTGAGGTCGCCGGGAACGATGACGCTGCCCCCGATGCCGCAGACGGCGACGCCGCGGGCGTGGACGACGGCGACAGCGCTGGTGTATCGGGAGCAAGCGACGGCGATAGCGACGCGGCCGCGGCAGCTGACGCCGCAATGACTTCGACAGCGGAGCTGGACGGCACGTGGGCAGTGGATGCCGAGACCGGGGAATTCACCCTGGATGACGCCACTGGCTCGTTCGCTGGCTTTCGCGTTGACGAGGAGCTGGCGCGCATCGGCGCATTCACAGCCGTAGGCCGCACCGGCGATGTCAGCGGCACGTTGGTGATCGCCGAGGAATCTGTGACTTCCGTGGAGATTGAGGTTGACCTGACCACGCTCCGGACCGACGACAGCCGCCGCGATGGCGCGGTCCAGCGAGCACTGGGCACCTCTCAGCACCCCACGGCCACGTTCTCGCTCACCGAGGAATTGCACATCGACGGCGCCGTGGAACTCGGCGGGTCCATCAGCCTCATGGCATCGGGCGACCTGACGGTCAACGGCATCACCCAGCCAGTGACCATCGACATCGAAGCCCAGTTCGTCGGCAGCGTCATCGCCGTCGTCGGCTCGGTCGAGATCACCTTCGCCGACTTCGACGTGACCGTGCCGCAGGTGCCCATCGTGCTGTCGGCCGAAGATCACGGAATCATGGAGTTCCAGCTGCTGTTCAGACGCTCTTGAGCGTCTGAAGCGTCGGACGGATCGGCGCCGTTGGGCGTCGGAACCGTCAGATACAGCGGCGCTCCTCATCGAAGCGTTCGCGCAGCCGGTACTTCTGGATCTTGCCGCTCGGCGTCATCGGGAACTCGTCGACGATCACGAGTTCCTCAGGCCAGAACTGGCGCGTCACCTGTTGGTCGCCCAGGAATTCCGTGAGCTCAGCCAGTGTCGGCGCCTCGCCGACGGGCTGAACGAACGCGCAGCCGATCTCGCCGAGTCGTTCATGAGGCTTGGCGACGATGGCGACGACACCGACGCCTGGGTGTCGCAGCAGGACATCTTCGACTTCCTTGACAGGGACGTTCTCGCCGCCGCGGATCACCAAGTCCTTCGTACGGCCCGCGATGCTGATGTACCCGTCGCTGTTCATGACCGCCCGGTCGCCGGTGTCGAACCAGCCTTCTGTCCAGGACTGCTCAGTGAACTCCCGCCCGGCCATGTAGCCGGCGAACAGCGCGCTGCCGCGGCATTGCAGGTCGCCCTCGGCGTCGGTTACTGCCTGGCCGGTTTCGTCGATCACCCGCACCTTGTTGTCGTCCACGGCGCGGCCGTCGGTGAGCCGGCGCTCGAGCGGGTCGCTGGGCCGGCCCACGGTCAACAGGCCGGTTTCGGTCATGCCCCAGCCAGGCATCACCACGCAATCGGGCAACAACTCGAGCGCACGTTCGAGCACCGGGCGCGGGATCGCTGCACCCGCACACAGGAATCGCTGCCACGTGGACAGGTCGTAGCCGGCCAGATCATCGACGTTGAGCACATCGGCGAGGAATGGCGTTGCACCCATCGACAGCTGGATCCGGTGTTGGCCGATGAGCCCCACGAACTCCACCGGGTCCCACACGTCCTGCATGACGACGTGGCCGCCGGTGTAGAGCGGCAGCCGCATCCCGTACAAGTAGCCGGTCTGGTGGCCCAGGGTGGAGGCCATGTGGGTGACGTATGCCTGCGGCGCGCCGGCGCCAGGGTGCGGATCGAGCCCCTCGCACACCGTGTCGAGGAAGGCATCGACGGCCACCGACAGGATGTTGTGGGTGTGCATGACGCCCTTGGGCAGGCCGGTAGTGCCCGAGGTGAACATCATCTCGCACACGTCATTGGGCCCCGGCCGGCACAGGTCGACGGCGGCGCGGTCGTACGACGAGAACCGGCCTTCCTCGACCAGGTCCTCCCAGGTGATCGCGCCCTCCGGCAGCCACGACTCGTCCCCGTCGGCATCCGACTGCAAGGTCTCGGGCGATGGCACCACCACCAACTCGGTGACCCATTCGCAGCGCTCGCGCAGCTCGGCGTGCATCTCGGCGAGCTTGAAGCCCCGGTAGCTGTCGGCGGTGACCACCACCATCGGCCGGCCGAGTTCGCTCATCACCGTGAGCTCGTTGTGCCGGAAGATCGGTGCCACCGGGTTCACCACCGCTCCGATGCGGTCGCATGCCACCGCCGTCACCACGAAGTGGCGCCAATTCGGCAGCTGCAGCTGGACGACCGTGCCGGGACGGACGCCGATCTCCAGCAGGCCCTTGCTGACGGCATCGATGTCGGCGCCGAGTTCGCCCCAGGTCATGGTGCCGAAGCGATCGGTGATGACCGGCTCGCCGGCCCGCTCGGCAGTCCACCTGTCGATCCGCTCGTCGAGCAGCCGGTTCGGCCACGCTCCCGAAGCGCTCAACTCGTCGATGCGCTCCGATGCCAGCGTCGTCTCGAAGAATCGCTTTGCGGACATCGGTGTCCCTTTCGGCGACTGGGCCTAGCCCTCGCGGAAGCGCGGAAGCACCTCCGCTGCCCAGAATCGTTCACTCTCTTCGATGTAGCTCATGGGCGAGGCGGCGCTCAACACGACGGTGCGCGCGCCGGCGTCGATGTACTCGCGCAGCCTCGCCTCGCAGCGGTCGGGATCGCCCGCGATGGCGAACTTGTGAACGAGCTGCGAAAAGTCTTGCGCGTACTGCTTGGACAGCCGCTCGGCGGCGTACTTGACAGCCGTGTCGTTGTCTTCGTGACAGCAGAAGAACACGAACAGGCCGGGCTCGACCGGCGTCGGGTTGCCTTCGTCTTCCCGGTAGCCGGCGATTGCCTCGATTGACTGCGCGAGCCGCTCGGGCGTGTACATGTACGGCAGCCAGCCGTCGCCGTAGCGTGCTGCCCGTCGCCACGCGGCATCCTGCCTGCCTGAAACCCACACCGGCGGCGGCGATGCCGGCTTGGGAGCCAGCGTGACGCCGTTCAGGGTGTTGAAGCGGCCCTCGAACGTGACGTCGTCTTCGGTGAACAACCGCCGCATGATCTCAAGCGCCTCATTGGTCCGGGCGCCACGTTCGCGCACCGGCACGCCGCACGCCTCGAACTCCGAGGGCATCTCGCCGCCCACGCCGACGCCGAGGTGGAAGCGACCACCCGAGGCCACATCGAGTGAGGCCGCGAGCTTGGCGCACAGCGCCGCCGGGTAGAGCGGGATGAGCGTGATCGATGTCATCAGCTTGAGCGTGGTGGTGGCGCCCGCTGCGACCGCCAGCGAGATGAAGCCGTTCGACGTCGGCACGTGGAAGAACACGTGCTCGCCGGTGGTGGCGTAGTCGTAGCCGAGCGCTTCGATCTCACGCGCTGCCCCCGCAATGTCGTCGCTGCGACGAATTGCCAGCCCGAACTCGATCTTGCCGTTGGCCGGTGTGCTGTCGCTCATTGCGTCCCCCTGTGTTTCCCGCTCATGTGAGCTTCGCTCACGGGCCGCTCGAGCCCGGGGCTTGCCGCTCCTGTGGAGCGAGACGGTAGCCGCGGGTGCTAGGCCAAGGCCGTGAGCACAACAACTGACTCTGCAACCACAGCCCAACCGTCCCGCATCGACGCTCTGCTCGACCGCTGCAAGCGCGAGGTGGAGTCGGGCCTGCTGCCGAGCTGCCAGGTGGCTGTCGGATTCGAAGGCGAGATCGTTGCGCAGGCCACCTACGGCGATGCCACTGACGAGACCCGCTATTGCATCTTCTCGGCCACCAAGCCGTTCGTTGCATCGACGATGTGGCAGCTCATCAGCGAGGGGGTGGTGGAACTCGACGCCACCGCAGCCAGCTACGTGCCGGCGTTCGGCGAGAATGGCAAGGACCAGATCACGGTGGAGCAGGTGATGCTGCACACGTCGGGCTTCCCGCACGCCCCGCTGAAGCCGCCAGCGTGGGACACCTCGGAGTCGCGGCTGGCAGCCATGGCGAACTGGCGGCTCAACTGGGAGCCCGGCACTCGCTACGAGTACCACCCAACCTCGGCGCACTGGGTGCTTGCAGAGATCATCAACGCTGTCACCGGCAACGATTTCCGCGACGAGGTGCACGAGCGTGTCACCGGCCCGCTGGGGCTGGGTCGACTGCTGGGCTTGGCTGCCGACGACCAGGACGGCATAGCGGAGCTGATCCTGGTGGGAGAGCCGGCCACGCCCGACGAGCTCGAAGCGACGTTCGGCGTGCGTGAACTGCCCATGACCGAGGTCACCAACGAGGCAATCCTGCGATTCAACGAGCCGTCGGTGCGCGAGGTGGGCGTGCCGGGCGGCGGGGGGTTCGGCACTGCGGTCGACCTGGCGCTCTTCTACCAGGGCCTGCTCCACAACCCCGGCGAACTCTGGGACCCTGCGATGCTGGCCACGGGCACCGGCGAGGTGCGCAACACCCTGCCCGACCCCATGGGCATGCCCGCCAACCGCTCGATCGGGCTGTTCCTGGCCGGCGACGACGGCCTGTCGAACATGCGCGGGCTGGGCCGGACCGTGTCGCCGATGGCATTCGGGCACAACGGCGCCGGCGGGCAGCTCGCCTGGGGCGATCCGGCCACCGGGCTGTCGCTCGGCTACACCACCAACGGCTACGACGAGCACGAAGTGCGCCAGCCCCGCCGCGACACTGCGATCGGCAGCCTCGCGGGTCTCTGCACCACCCCGGACTGACCCCCGTCGCGGACGTGGTAGCAACGCGGACGATGCGACTCCTGGTACTGCAGCACATCGACTGCGAGCATCCGGGCCGGCTGCGCGACTTCCTGCGGGCCGACGGCGTCGAATGGACCGCCGTCGAGCTCGACGAAGGGGAGCCCATCCCGCCGCTGGAGGACTTCGACGCCATGTGGGTGATGGGCGGCCCGATGGACGTGTGGGACGTGGAGGACTGCCCCTGGCTGGTGCCCGAGAAGCGGGCCATCCGCCGCTGGGTGCGCGAGCTGCAGCGACCGTTCTTGGGGCTGTGCCTGGGGCATCAGCTGCTGGCCGATGCGCTCGGCGGAACCTGCGGCCCGCAGCGCCCGCCTGAGATCGGCGTGCTGGCCGTGGATCTCACGCCGGAGGGCCGCAGCGACCCGATCTTCCGCCAGATGAGCGACCGCCAGCACGCGCTGCAGTGGCACTCGGTGCAGGTGGCGCAGCCGCCCGACGATGCGGTCGTGCTCGCCAGCTCGCCGGAGTGCCGTGTGCAGGCGATGCGGGTCGGGCCGCGGGCCTGGTCGATGCAGTACCACGTCGAGGTGGAGGACGACACGGTGCGCAATTGGGGTGCCATCGACGCCTACCGAGAGGCCCTGGAGTCGACGCTCGGGCCCGGCTCGCTGGACGCGCTCGCCGCCGACGCCGACCGCGCCATGGTCGGTTTCGCCGCCGACGCCGAGCAGCTGTACCGCAACTTCATGGCGGCAGCATTCGACTAGCGGGCGGGAGGCCGGCAGTGGTCCGCCTCACCATCGTGTGCCGCGAACGTCGGGGCTAGCTTCGGGCCGTCATGAATCAGCCCGCCAACCCTCATGGTCGCGACTCCTCGACCGTCCACGGGGCGCTGTCGGGACTGCGTGTCGTCGACCTGACCGGCGACGCAGGCCGGTTCGCGACGAAACTGCTGACCGAGTTGGGCGCCGACGTGGTGAGGGTCGGCACCGGAGCACCGGGCCTGCCGCTGGCCGATCCGGCTGCGGCAGCGCTGGGCGGTGTCGCCGACTGGTGGTACGACGGCGGCAAGCGCCGCTGCCGTGTGGACCTGAGCACCGCTGAAGGTCAAGACGCCTACCGCCGATTGGCTGACGCTGCCGACATGGTCGTAGAGACCGAGCGCCCCGGCAGGCTGGCCGACGCGGGTATTGACTACCCCGACATCAGCACCGACAACCCAGCGCTCGTGCAGGTGTCGATCACGCCATTCGGGCGCACCGGCCCGCGGGCGCAGTGGCTCGGCTCCGACCTCGTGGCCGCTGCGATGGGCGGGATGATGGGGCTGACGGGCCTCGCTGACCGCCCGCTCAACGTCTGGGGCCGCCAGGCGTACAACTACGCGGGCTTCGTGGCGGCGGCCTCGGGCGTTGCGGCGGCATTGTCGGCCCGCTCGACGGGCCGGGGCGCGCATCTCGACCTGTCCGTCCACGAGACGGTGACCGGTTCGATCGAGAACCTGTTCATGCAGTACTTCTTCGACGACGTGCTGCCGCTGCCCAAGGTGGCCCCGCGCCAAGGGGCGCTGCACTGGCTGCGTGCCTACGACTTGGCGGAGTGTGTGGGCGGCGACGGCGGCTACGTCATGATCACGCCGACGCCGACACCCGACCTGCTGCTGGAGTGGATGGTCGAGACGGGATCCGACGAAGTCGACAAGTGGATCGGAATCGACCCCGGCGAGCTGCTGCTCAGCGTGGACGAGGTTATGGATGCCGTCCGGCGCTGGATCGCTCCGCAGGATGCGCGCGAGGTCTGGTGGGAAGCGCAGGAGCGGCATGTGGCCTTCGGCGGGGTGCTCGGCATCGCTGAGGTCTGCGCGAACCCGCAGTTCGCGCACCGGGAGTTCTTCGCCGACGTCCTGCCGCCCGGCCGGACCGCTGCGAACGGTTCACTGGTATCGGCCCGATCGATGGACACAGGCACAGGCAGCGCCGCCGGTTCGGTGACGTTGCCGGCGCGCTTGGTGCGATGGAGCGATACGGGTCGATCCGGATCCGTGCCGCCCGGCACCCCAGCCGCTGCGGACACGTCGCTCGAGGAGATATTGGCGTTGTGGGCTGCGCCCGCGGGCGAAGCTCGCAATGGCGACATCGGCAGCGTGGCCGGAGCAGCGTCGTCGGGGAACGACGCCGACGACCGGCGCCCGCTGGACGGGATCCGTGTGGCCGACTTCACCTGGGTGCTGGCCGGACCGTCGGCCACCAAGCTGCTGGGCGACCTCGGTGCCGACGTGATCCGCATCCAGAGCGAGGAGCGCTCGACCCTCGTCAACTCCCCGGACTTCCCCTACTACTTCGTGTGGAACCGCTCCAAGCGCAGCGCCACGCTGGACATGAAGCATCCCGACGCCTTGGCGGCAGCGCGGCGGCTGATCGAGACGTGCGATGTGCTCATCGAGAACTTCAGCGCCGGCGTGCTCGACTCGTGGGGTCTCGACTGGGAAACCGCGCACCAGTGGAACCCGCGGCTTGTCTACGTGACGATGTCGGGCTGCGGCCACGACGGACCGTGGCGCCATGTCATCTCGTACGCGCCCACCGTGCATGCGGTGTGCGGCATCACCCACCTGACCAACTTTGCCGACCGCGGCGACGTGGGGCCGGGCTTCTCGCTCAATGATCACTTGGCCGGATTCGCCGCGGCGGTCTCGACCGTGGGCGCGTTGTACGCCCGCGAGCGAACCGGTGAGGGGCAACGCATCGACATGGCACAGCTCGAAGTGGGCACCTACGCGATCGGCGCCGCGATCATCCGCCAATCGGCTGGCGTGCTGCCGCCGCGGCCTGAGGGCAACCGCGACGGCATTGCCGACCATGTGCCCAACGAGGTGTACGCGACGGGCGACGGCTTCGTGGCGGTGACGGTGACCGAGCCGGCGCAGTGGCTCGGGCTCGTCGGCTTGCTTGCCGATCCCCGGCTTGACGATCCGTCGCTCGTCACCGAGGCAGCCCGCCGGGACCGCAGGTCGATGATCGATGCCGTGCTGGGGGAGTGGTCTGCCGGTCGCACCGCAGCTGAAGCAGCCGATGCCCTGCAGGGTGCCGGTGTGCCGGCGGGGCCGGTGCAGGACTCACACCAACTGTTCACCGACGATCCCCAGCACGCCGACCGGGGCTTCTGGCAAGCGGTGGATCATGCAGTCTTCGGCGAGCGGACCGTTGACGCGTTCGCGGGGTTGTGGAACGGCCGGCGCTGGACGCCCCGCCATCTCAGCCCGGCGTATCTCGGCGAGCACAACTTCGACGTCTGGGCCGATGCCGGCTACTCGCCGGAGGAGATCGCCGAAGGCATCGGCGACGGCCTGTTCCAGTAGCCGGTCAGCCGGCGGCCACCTCTGCAAGGAGCGAGAGGATCGCGTCGGAGGTCTCGCGGTCCTGTTCGATGCGGTCGTCGGTTTCGTACGTGATCTTGCGGGCGATGCGCGTGCCCGAGTCGCTGACGGCTGCGATGTGGGCCCGGTCCTCACCGCGCCGGGGCGGATCGGTCACCAGCGCAGCCGTGCACGAGATGCCCGCCAGCGGCCACGGCTCAGTGCCCGGCTTGGGCGTCGAGACCAGGTACTGCGCCCGGGCCAAGCAGCCGTCGGCCATCGCCAGAGCGGCCTCATCGGACACATGCGGCTCCAGCTCCGAACCCATCAGCTCATACAGCGACTTCACCGAATACGGCACGCCGGCCTCGAGGATCGTGCGCGAGCCGCCCGGCACCGTCAGCAGGTCGCTGACGGCCAGCATCCCGCCGCCGGTCACCGACAGCACGATGCGCAGCGGCGAGTCGTGAATCGTCCGGATGGCTGCCAGCCGCTCGCTGGGCGTCATGACGCGGGTCATGACGTCACCGTGATGGCTTGACGGCTGTAGGTGCTGTCGTCGAGCTGATCGACGAGAAAGCCGGCGAGGGCGGCGCGGTGGATGCGCTTCGTCCGGCCCGCATTGGACGCGGTGACAGATCGGCTTTCCAGCTTGTCGGACAGCACCGCGGCTCGGACGATGGTCCAGTCCGCGTTGCTCCGGCGCACGACTTCTTCTTGGGCTTGATGGTCGGCGAAGACGTTCCGCAGCATGGTCTTGAACATGAGTTTCGAGCTGATCGGAATCTGGACCCAGCTCTCGCCGACGCCCGCCGCCGACACCACGACGAGCCGGCCGACACCGTGACGGTCGGCAGCGTCGACGATGTGCCGCGTTCCGCGCGTCAGCGTCGTCCGGTCCCGCAGATTCGTGCTGCCGAGGCACACGATGACGGCATCGTGGCCGGCGACGGCATCTGCGACGACCTCAGCGTCGAAGACGTCGCCTCGCGCGAGCGTCAAGCGGTCCTCGGCACCCAGCCGTTCCACCGAACGCCCGAAGGCTGTCGCCTCATGGCCGTCATCAAGCGCTCTGCGAACTGCATGCTGGCCCGTCTTGCCGGTCGCTCCGAAGATGATGACATGCACAGCGGCTCCTCAATCGGTACAGCGACGCCGTTCGTCAGTGCCGCGACTGCCCGCAGCAAGCTACTGGCGAGATGGTCCGCGTCTCAGGTGGCTCTGCTCTGCGCGGTTCCGGGACCACAGGCTTCACTCCTGCGCGGATGTGCGGCTGCCCATCGACCTGCCTGCGTAGCTTCTTGGGGTAGACACGGAGTATGCACTTCTACCCTACGCTGGTACTGTGAGCCTGAACATCAAGAACGAGGAAACCTGCCGACTGGCTGAGGAACTTGCCGAGATGATGGGTGAGAGCAAGACGGGCGCGATCACCCACGCACTGCGCGAACGGTTGGAGCGCGAACGGCGCCGACGCGGTGTCGAGGCTCGTGCGAACGAGCTGTTCGCCATCGGCCAGCGGTGTGCAAGCCGTCTCGCCGCGGGTCCCTCTGCGATCGAGCACGGTGATTGGCTCTACGACGAGCACGGTCTGCCGCGGTGATCGTGGACACGTCGGCCGTGCTGGCTGTGCTCTTCGATGAGGCTGACGCGGGCCGGTTCGGGCATGCGTTGGCGCAGGCGGAGTCATGCCGCATGTCGGCAGCGAATTTCCTCGAAGCGGCGCTGGTGGCCGAGGGTCGGGGAGAAACGGCGGCCGGCGACGATCTGGACCTGCTCCTTGAGACGGCCGGTGTCGAATTGGTTGCGGTGACCGAAGACCAAGCGCGCGCAGCGCGCCGAGCATGGCGCCGCTATGGCAAGGGACGTCACGCCGCTGCGCTGAACTTCGGCGACTGCTTCGCCTATGCGCTGTCACAGTCGTCCGGCGAACCGTTGCTGTACAAGGGCGCCGACTTTGCCGCCACCGATGTCGGCTCGGTGCTCGGCGTGACATGAGCAACGCTGGTGAGTGCTCGCTCACATCGCCGGAGCGGCTCTTCGACCAAGTCTGAAGGTCCATGCCGTTCAGAGTGTCGTTTGATGGCGAGATATCTGAGGATGCGCTGATGCCCGGTAGGGAGACATCGAAGACTGACGAGAGCATCCTGCTTGATTCGCCATTTGCTCGACTGGAAGACATTGGCACGGAGGCGCAGGTGGTGGGGGTGGAGCCGGGGGGTGCGGTCACGGCTGTGGCTGTGCAGTGGCATGGCAGCCAGGCGATCACCTTGACGTATCGGCGGACGGACGGCTCGCTGGGCGAGCGGGTGCTGTTCCGCTCCGATGAAGCGGGGCTGCGGCTGCAGGCGCCTGAGGCGACAGGATCGTTCACGTTCGACGGCGACGGTCGGCTGTTTCGCCTTGCGGCTGAAGCGCGGCGCATCCGCTTGGCGCACCTGTTCGATCCGTATTTGGCATTGGATGCCAGCCGGGTTCGGCCGCTGCCGCATCAGATCGAAGCCGTCTACGGACACATGCTGCCCCGCCAGCCGCTGCGGTTCCTGCTCGCTGACGATCCGGGCGCCGGCAAGACGGTCATGGCCGGCCTCTACATGAA
>NZ_JAPYOK010000052.1:0-11754 GCF_028283155.1 Candidatus Poriferisodalis multihospitum
AGTGGAGTCGTGGGACCGGGGCGTCGACGCCGCGCAGGACACGGCCGAACTGATGGGCGCCGAGCTCGGCTGGACTCCCGAGGCCGTCGAGCGCGAGGTGTGGCACTACCACGCACGAGTGGAGGCCGAGCGCGACAGCCAGACCCGGCCCGACGACCAGACCGCCGATGCAGCCCGCCTAGGCGCCCCCGACATCCGCCGCTGAGCAACCTGCCGCCTCCGCAGCGGGCGCACTTAGCTGCACCACTCTTTAGATTGGCCCGATGGTCGTTGATTACGAAGTCCAGGGGCGGGTGGCGATCTTCACGCTGAACCGGCCCGAAGCCCGCAATGCCATCAGCCACGAGGTGTCCTCGGAGATGGAAGCCCATCTCGACACCTTCGAGGCCGATCCCGAGGTGTGGGTCGGGATCCTGGCCGGCACCGGCACCGTGTTCAGCGCCGGGGCCGACCTCAAGTCGGTGGCCGCCAAGAAGCCCATCGAGACCGAGAAGGGCGGTTTCGCCGGGCTCGCCCGCTACCCCCGCACCAAGCCGCTCATCGCGGCGGTAGACGGGGCGGCGCTGGCGGGCGGCCTCGAGATCGTGCTGTCGTGCGACCTGGTGGTGGCCTCGCCCCGGGCCCGCTTCGGCATTCCCGAGGTGAAGCGGTCGCTCGTGGCCGCCGCGGGCGGGCTGTTCCGCTTGCCGCAGGTGGTGGGCCGCAATGTGGCGCTGGAGCTGGCCATGACCGGCGACCCGATCTCGGCCGAGCGGGCGTACCAGCTCGGCCTGGTCAACGAGATGGCCGCCGAGGGCGAGGTGGTGCCCGCCGCGATGGCACTCGCCGATCGGATCATCGCGAATGCTCCCAAGGCCGTGCGCGAGAGCCGCGCCGTGGTGCTGGAGAGTCATGCCCGCTCCGAGGATGACGGCTGGGAGATCACCAAGGATCACTTCCGCAACATCCTCGGCACCGAGGACTTCCTGGAGGGCCCGCGGGCGTTCGTCGAGAAGCGCGACCCGGTCTGGACCGGCCGCTAGCCGGGCCAAAGGCGTACTTCCCCGGTCTTGGCGTAAGGCAGACTCGCGGTCGGCACCGGCCGTCCGGCCGGGAGCTCAACTGGCAGATTCCGACACATCAGCCCGTCGCTCAACGAGGAGCAACGCCATGACTTACACCGCGCCCACCGACAGGTTCCGCTTCGATGCGCTGCGCGGCGGCGTAGAGGGCAGACGCGTGCTCATCACCGGTGCCGGCAAGGACGGCGGCATCGGCCAGGCGATGGCACTCAGCACTGGTCTCAATGGTGCTGAGAGCGTTGGCATTCACTTCCATCGCAGCTACGAAGACGGGTTCGACCTGGTCGATCGCCTGCGCGACGAGGGCGTGCATGCCTTCCCCGTGCAGGCCGACGTCACCAACCTGCGAGACCTGTGGGCCATCCGCAGCTACGTCATCGACCAGATGGGCGGCCTGCCGCCGAATCTGGTGATCTGCAACTCCGGGCTGACCGAGTCCGGCTACAACCTCGGCCGCACCCTGCGGCCAGTCGAGGGCGAGTCCTCATCGCTGAGGCGGGCCCGGGTGCGCCAGGCCTTCATCGAGAACCTGGAGCAGTCACGGTTGGTGCTCGACACCAAGGTCGACGGCTTCCTGGCATCGACCCACCTGTGGGCGGGCGAGGCGGTGTACGCAGGCGAGCAGGCGCAGATTGTGTACGTGTCGTCGCGACAAGCCGTCGATCCGGGCCCGGCAGTGCCCGGCTACGCGCTCAGCAACTGGGCCGTGCTGCAGCTTCCCAAGGTGCTCAAGGTGAATCTGGGTCGCAGCGCCGACCTCGTCACCTGCTTCACGCTGCTGCTGCCGTTCGTGCGCACCGGCATGACCAACGAGTACGCAGGCAACGAGCGGGTCTTCGGGCGCTGGCAGCCGCGGATGCTGGAGCCCTGCGAGATGGCCGAGGCGTTCATGGAGTTGCTGTCTCGACCCACCGACGAGACCGACGGCGCCATGTACGAGCTGATGGTGAACGCTGCCGCCGAGACCGACCCGGTGGGTCCGCCGGCGGTCGAGCTGGTCTGGCACCAGCTCGCACTGAATCTCGACGAGCAGCCCGTCGACTGGAGCGCCGCCGACCCACTGCGCTTCGCCTGAACGAAATATAATGAGAGCCAACGAAGTTGGGCCTGCCAGCATGACGAGAGCCGCACCCCGAAGAGTGCGGCTCTCGTGGGTCTCGCGCTGGTGCGCCGAGCCGGTGTGATAGCCCTCCTCGGACGGTTCGATTCCGTCGAGATCCACCAGTGACCCTAGGGCCACGCCTCCACGCTACACAAACCGATTCTCCGCCCATGGCACTGGCAATCTGAACAGGGCGCTCCACATCGTTCGTTAGGTGAACTTTACAATCTTCGGAAACTGTGGCTATAGTGCGGCGCCATGCTCACGCCACCAATCCCCTCCGCCCCGCCGCCTCCGTCTGCGCCTCGGCCGTCGAGTCGGCGCAGACGATTGACCCGCCTGGCGGTGCTCGCCACCAGTGCCGCCCTGATCGCCAGCGCTTGCGGGTCTGCGCGCACGCTGGAAGGCCCTGCGGTGGCGATCTACGACGGCGAATGCGCCGATGCCGGCGACCGGCAGCTCACCGTCTATTCCGGTCGCACCGAGAACTTGATCCAGCCCGTGCTGGACGCGTTCGAGTGCGAGACCGGCGTCGATGTGGCAGTCCGCTGGGGCGCCTCGACCGACCTCGCGCTGCTGCTGGCCGAAGAGGGCGACCGCACCAGCGCTGACGTGTTCCTGTCTCGCTCGCCCGGACCGGTGGGCTTCCTGGAGAACAAGGACCTGCTCGGCACCGTCGACGCAGGCGTCGCCGAGCTCGTCGACAGCGAGAACCGTTCCGGCTCACGCACCTGGGTCGGGTTCACCGGTCGCAAGCGCGTGCTCGTCTACAACCTCGACAACGTCGCCGGCGACGAGCTGCCGGCGTCGGTCTTCGACCTCACCGACGAGCGCTACCGCGGCCGGGTGGCCATCCCCGCCACCAACGGCTCGTTCGTGGACTGGTTCACCGTCTTCCGCCACCAGCACGGCGACGACGCCGTCACGCAATGGCTCGACGACATGGTGGCCAACGACGCCCGCTACTACCCCAACAACCGGTCCATCGTGGAGGCTGCCGGCCGCGGCGAGATCGACATGGGCCTCGTGAACCACTACTACCAGTACCAAGTGGCCGAGGCCATCGGCGACGGCCACCGGGCTGCGAACTGGGACTTCGCCGGCTCCGACATCGGCTCGCTGCTCATCATCACCGCGGCCACCGTGACGGCCGCCAGCGAGCACACGGCCGCCGCCAACGAGTTCATCGCCTACCTGCTGAGCGCACCGGTGCAGCAGTACTTCAGCAGCGAGACCCTCGAGTACCCGCTCGCCGCAGGAGTCGCTCCGGCCGACGTCCTGCCAAGCCTCGGGGGTCCCGAGGTCGGCAGTCTCGACTTCGACTCGCTCGGCGAGGGATTCGCCCGGTCCACCGAGATCATCGAGGCCAGCGGCATCCTGAACGAGTGACACCGGTCCTGACACCGGCCCGATCGGGTGGCTGAGATGATCGCCGCCACCCGGCGACGGCGCAGCACGGCACCGCCGGCGCTGCGCCTCGCCGGCGTGGCGCTGGCGTTCCTGTTCGCCTTCCCCGGCGTCTACCTGGTGTACCGGGCACTGCGCGACGGCACCGGCCCCGACGGCTTGCTGTGGAGCGCACGCACGCTGGGCCCGCTGTGGCGCTCGCTGCGGCTCGCCGTCTCGGTCTCGGCATGCGCGCTGGTGCTGGGCACCGGCCTGGCATGGCTCACCGCCCGCACCGACCTGCCGCTGCGCCGGCTGTGGCGGGTGCTGCTGCCGCTGCCGCTCGTCTACCCGACATTCGTGGGCGCGGCGGCGTTCATCCGCACGCTCAACCCGGGCGGTCTGGCCAACGATCTGCTCGCCTACGTCGGCATCACCACGGTGCCCGAGCTGCGCGGCTTCTTCGGTGCCTGGCTGGTGCTGCTGCTGATGACCTACCCCTACGTGTACCTGCCGGTCGCCGCCCGGCTGCGGCAGCTCCCCGGCAGCCTCGAAGAGAGCGCCCGGATGCTCGGCGACAGTGCCTTCGCGGTGTTCCGCCGCATCTGCCTGCCCCACGCAGGCACCGCCATCGGGGCGGGCACGCTGCTGGTGTTCCTGTACACGCTGAGCGATTTCGGTGCCGTGCAGCTGATGCGCTATGACACGCTGACCCGCGCCATCGCCACGAACCACCTGGCCAACCCGCCAGTGGCGCTGGCGCTCAGCCTGATGCTGCTGGTGCTGGCAGCGGCAGTGGTGCTGGCCGAGCGGTGGTTCTCCCGCCGGCTGCCCGACGGTGCTCGCTCAGGCTCGAACCGGCCTCTCGACTATCGCCTGGGTCGCTGGAGTCCCGCCGCCGTCGCGGCGGTCGGGCTGACCGTGTTCGCGAGCGTGGCAGCGCCCTTCATCGCGCTGGTGGACTGGGCGCAACGGGGCGTGCTGCGCTCGGTGACCGGCGAGCGGGCGCTCGCGGTCGACTACGGCAGCATCGCCGACGCCACCTTCAACACCGTGTGGGTGAGCGTGGTGGCTGCCGCCATCTCGGTGGCGGCAGTGCTGCCCATCGCCATGCTGGTGGGACGGCACCGGTCCCGCACCGGGTCGCTCGCGCACGCCGTGGTCATCAGCACCTTCGCGCTGCCCGGGCTGCTGATTGCGCTGTCGATGCGCTTCTGGGTCCTGCGGACCGACATGGTGCTGGAACTGCTCGGCGACACCACCGTGCTGCTGATCTTCGCCTACATCGTGCGTTTCGGGTCGCTGGCGATGGGCATCAGCGTCGTGGCGGTGCGCAGCGTGCCCGACCGGCTGCACGACTCCGCCCGGCTGCTCGGGGCCGGCCCGGTGCGCCGTTTCTTCACCGTGGACATGCCGGTGATGGGTCCCGCGCTCGGCGCGGCCGGGGGGCTGGTGCTGCTGTCGGTGATGAAGGAGCTGCCGATCAGCCTGTTCGTGTCGCCGCTGGACTTCTCCACGCTGACCACCCGTATCTTCGGCTCGTTCGAAGACGCGTTCATCGCCGAGGCAGGGCTGATGAGCGTGATCTTGGTGGTGCTGTCGTTCGCGCTGACGTGGTTCTTCGTGGTCCGCCGCCAAGAGCAGACCTGAGCAAAGGCGCTGCTCAGGCCGGCCAATACTCGGCCTTGTGCTCGCGCTTGAGCACCTTGCCGGTGGGACCCTTGAGCAGTTCGGCGCGCAGCTCGACCGCCTTGGGCACCTTGAACGTCGCCAGCGATCCGCGGCTGAACTCGACGAGCTCGGCCGGCGTGGCGGCGTGGCCGTCCCGCAGCACCACCAGCGCATGCACTGCCTCGCCCCAGTGGTCGTCCGGCACGCCGAATACGCACACGTCGGCGACGGCCGGATGCTCGGCCAACGCGTTCTCCACCTCGACCGGATACACGTTGTACCCGCCGGTGATGATCATGAACTGCTTGCGATCGACCAAGTACGCGTAGCCCTCGCTGTCTACGTATCCCAGATCACCCGTGTGCATCCAGCCGCCGCGCAGGGTCTCGGCAGTCAACTCGGGCTCATCGAGGTAGCCGGCCATCACCGAGGCGCTCCGCACCCTGATCTCGCCCTGCTCGCCCGGCGCAAGCACTGCGCCGTCCGATGCAACGGCGTCCAGCTCGACGTGATGCATGGGCTGGCCGCATGAGCGCAGCAGGTGCTCCTCGCCTGCCATCGCCCGCAGGTGGTCGGCGTGCGACAGGCGGGTGAACCAGCCGCCCGCCCCTTCGGTGGAGCCGTACCACTGCTCGATCTCCGCGTCGGGAAAGGTGGCCATCGTGCGCCGGATCATGGCCGGCGTGGTGGGCGCCGACCCGTACACCACCTTGCGCAGGCTGGAGCAATCGGCCGGCGCCGACTCCTGGGCGTCCAGCACCGCGCCCAGCATCGTCGGCACCCAGACCGTCGCCGTCACGCCGTGCCCCGAGATCGCATCGAGGCAGTCGCCAGGCGTGAAGGCCGCGAGGACGACATTCGTCCAGCCCAGCACCACATGCCAGATGCCCAGCAAGCCCGGCACGCCGGCACCGGGCAGGCAGTGCAGCCAAATGTCCTCGGCACGCATCTCGGCATCCATCGCCGTGTGCGCCAGCGCGTGGGTGACGTTGCGGTGCGTCCACCGGGCACCCTTCGGCGCCCCCGTCGAGCCGGTCGTGTAGCAGATGGTGGACAGGTCGCCTTCGGAGGGCATGCCGGCAGGCGCATCGCCAGCGGCGTCGATCGCCCCAGCCAGCTCGCCGTAGTCGGTGGCTGCGTCACCGCAACTGACGAAACCGAGCGAACTCTCGGCCACCAGCGGCGCGAAGTCCTCGCTGCACAGCCCGTAGCCGGCCCCGCTGTGCTGTAGCAGGGTGTCGAGCTCGGCCGGCGAGTAGCGGTAGTTGAGGCCAACCCGCACGGCGCCCAGACGGGCCAAGGCGAAGATGGCCTCGTTGTGGAGCGGACCATCGGCAAACAGAGTGGCCACGCGGTCGCCCTGTTGCACGCCCATGTCGGCCAGTCCGGCGGCCAGGCGCTCAGCCCGATCTGCGACCTCGGCCCAGGAGAACTGCAGGCCCTGCGCTGGGTAGATGTACGCCGGATGATCGCCTCGCCGCCGCGCCGTGCGACGCAGCAGGTCCCACAGCGTGCTCATCGGCCGCTGAAGCGAGGCCGCCGCTTCTCAGCGAACGCGGCCAGACCCTCGCGATAGTCGTCGGTCTGCACCAGCTCGGCCTGCAGCCGCGCCTCGGCCTCGTTGACCTCGGCCCACGTCATCCCGGTGGCTTTGCGCAGCAGCGCCTTCTGGCGGCGGAACGCCAGCGCCGGTCCGGCGGCGATGCGCTGGGCAAGGGCAGTCGCCACCGCCAGCAGCCGGGAGCCGGCCACCGAACGGTTCACGAGCCCCCATTCGGCCGCCTGCGGGCCCCGGATGACATCGGCCGTATACACCATCTCGAGCGTTCGCCCCATGCCCACGAGGCGCGGCAGGTGGTAATGCCCGCCCGAGTCGAGCGCCACGCCCAAGTTCGCGAACGGCGAGCTGAATCGGGCATTGTCCGCCGCGATCACGACATCGCAGTTCAAGGCGAGGCCGAGGCCCACCCCCATGGCGGCACCGTTCACCGCCGCGATGGTGGGCTTGTCGAACTCCCAGAGCCGTTCCAGAACGGGTGTGATCGTCTCGGAGATGATGGCGTAGGCGTCCTCGCCGGGCTCGGCCTCGGTCAGGTCACGACCCGAGCAGAACGCCCGGCCGGCCCCGGTCAGCAGCAGGCAGCGCACGCCGTCGTCGGCCGCCGCGGCATCGAACGCGGATGACAGCTCGGCGAGCATCGCCTGATTGGCAGCGTTCAATGCCTTGGGCCGGTTCAGCGTGACGGTGCGGGCACCGCCATCGTCGTCGACGGCAATGGTCTCGTAGCCGACCGGATCGCTGGAGGTGCGTGCGTGCTCAGCGCTCATCGTGGGTCGTCCTCAGGGCGAGTCAGGGCGAACAGAGCCAAGTTCACACACGTCAGTACGAGCGTGCCGTTCTGGTTCAGCACGCGCCACTCGATGTGAGCCAACCCGCCGACCTCGCGTTCTTCCTTCTCGATGATCTCCAGCTCGACGTGGATCGTGTCGCCGATGAAGGTCGGCACCGGGAATCGCAGCCGATCCATGCCGTAGTTGGCGATGACACTGCGTGTGTCGGCTGGCAGCAGCAGGCCACCGGCGATTGCCTGCACCATCAGCCCCGGGGCGATGCGCTGGCCGAACATCGACTCCGCCGAGGTGACGACGTCGGAGTGCAGCAGAAACCAGTCGCCGGTGAACATGCACCAGTTCACGACATCGGTCTCGGTGATCGTGCGGCCTCGTGTGGCCTGCGTGTCGCCGACCTCGATCTCGTCGAAGTAGCGCATGAGCAGCGGTTCTGGCATCGCTCTCTCCTGTCAGTCCGTCGAGCCGGTCACAGCGCGGCCACCACCACATCGTCGGGCGAGACGGCCAGCTCGTCACCGTCGATCCCCAGGGCCGGAATGGCCGGAAAATCCAACCCGACCTCGTCCACGATGGACTTCACCCGCAAGAACGCCCCTCGCCACAGCTCGGTGCGCTGGTCCGGTTCGGGCACGGCGAGGCCCGCCTGGCGAGCGAGGTCCTCAAGCCGGTGGTGTGTCTCGACCCAGCCTGCGGGGAGGTGCCCCCAGAACTGGGGGTTCGGCTCGTCCATGAACACCGAGAAGTAGGCGTGAGAGCCCACCAGGTTCTTCAGCACGGCCGCCTGCTCGTCGGGGGAGATATTCGGCAGGTAGCGGCGCATGAGATGGGTCGCGAGGCTGAAGTGGCGCGACTCGTCGCGAGCCACCAGCCGCATCAGCGCACGCAGGACCGGATGGCTCGAGTCCTGCCCGAGCTGGCCGAACATGAAGGTGCCCGCTGCCTCGCCCGCAGCGAAGGCCGAGACGATCGTGCCGAACCCGTAGCGCTGGTGGGCGGTCTGGTAGCCGCGCCAGTAGCGGTTGATCTGCGACTGCACCCAGGCGATGTTGCGCATCGCAGCCCGCTCCAGCTCGCTCTCAGGTGTCATGGCGTCGCCGAAGGTGGGGTGCATGGCCCGGCACACTCGCATCGCCATCTCGTCGTGGTGGTTCTCGTCGCGGGTGACGGTCACCAGCATCCGCCGCACGGCATCGTGCTCGTGCGCCTCGTACGCGGCGATGAGCGCCCGGGCGAAAGTGAGCACGCCGGCGGCCTCGAAGCTGCCGTGCATGGTGAACCAGTAGGCCAGCCCGAGGCGTTCGTCGGGCGAGAGATCATGGGGCGCGAGCGCGGCCCAGTCGACCTCGCCGGCCAAGCCGTAGTGATCTCGCTCCGCGCGCTCGTAGGTGCCCCACAGCCGCTCGGGTCCCCGGTCCCAGCTCAGCGGCATGATGGACGGCCCGTCATCGTCGGGCCGAGGCGGCCACGCCTCGGTGTCGGCTTCTGCCAGCGCAGCCCAGTCGGCTGCGGCAGCGGGGTCGACGCCGTCGGCGGGCGGCCGGCTCACCGGTGGTCGACCATCACGTGCTCTTTGGCCAGGAACATCACCGAGCGGCCGAAGTCGATGAAGTTGGCCTCGTCCTCATACGCCCGGCGCGACGCTGCCCGGTTCTCGGGGATCGCGTTGCCCATGGCGCTGCGGTCCATCCAGACCTCGGCATGGCCCGTGTAGGGCTCCACCTGCGATCCTCGTGAACGGTTGACGGCTGCAGTGAAGGAGTGCTCGTCGGCGTGCACCTGCTGGTAGCGCAGGATGCCCGACGACTGCGCCTGCCGCCGGATGATCGGGCCGTGGTGCGTGCGCCAGTACCACTGCGCCTCGTCGATGCTGAGCGACGGCAGGTGGCGGAAGCTGAAGTACAGCTTGACCAGGCTGGACCGCTCGGTGGCCACGATGTTCTCCGGCGTCGGGTTCACCTGCGGGTACTCGTAGCAGTAGTACGCGGAGGAGTTCTCGATGTCTGCGAAGTTGAGCTCGTCTTCCACCAGCGCCCGGTCGAACTCGCGCCCCCCGTCGGTGCGCATGGCGGCGAGCATTGCTTCCTTCGATTCCCACCAGACCTCGGCAACCCCGTCATAGGGCTCTTCCATCTCGCCGCGCCGGCCCGGCAGGCGGCTGTGGTCGTCGCTGGTGGTGTGCACCTGCACATAGCGCAGGAACTTGGCCGTGGCCGAATGCGATACCACCAGCGGGCCGTGCACGTTCAGCCAGTAGTCCTGCATCTCGGCCCGGGTCATGCCCTTCTTGCGCCGCAGCAAGAACGTGAGTCGCAGCATGGTCCGCCTCCTCCGCCGTCGAGCGATCGAGCTTGGTGGCGAGATTAGTGGTGACCCGTTCCGCGCTCGCCCGAACAGCGGCCCGCGGGCAGGGGCGTCTGCGCTGCGCATGGCCAGCCCGGAACTGCTGCAGGGGTGACTGGTAGTTTCGAATCCGGTGCCGGCAGGCACCGAGAGGGGGCGCACACCATGCCGATCACCGAGTTCTTTCCCGGGATCAAGATCGTCGACTCCGACACGCACTGGACCGAGCCGCACGATCTGTGGACCAGCCTCGCGCCCGCCAAGTACCGCGACCTGGTGCCCCAGATCCGCGAGCACGACGGCAAGCGCAAGTGGGTGGTCAACGGCGACATCCCGATTGCGGGCGACTCGGCGGTGTCGGCGATCCTGCCCGACGGCGAGAAGATGCTCGGGCTGAAGTTCCTCAAGCACGACATCGAGATGGTGCACGCGGCGTCGTACGACTGCGACGCCCGCCTTGAGCTGATGGACGCCATGGGCGTCAGCCACGGCATCGTGTATCCCAACGTGGGCGGCTTCGGGAACCAGAACTTCCTCAAGGTGGAGGACCGGGCGCTGCGCATCGCCTGCGTGGAGATCTACAACGACTGGATGGCCGACCTGCAGGCTCGCTCGGGCGGCCGGATCCTGCCGATGGCGCTGGTGCCGTGGTGGGACATCGACGCCAGCGTGCTCGAGGTCGACCGGGCGCACCGCAACGGCGCCAAGGGCATCGTGATGTGCTCCAACCCGCACGACTCGGGCATGCCCAACTTCGCCCAGCCCGACTGGCGGCCGTTCTGGGAGATCTGCGAAGCGCTGGAGATGCCGGTCAACTTCCACATCGGCGCATCAGAGGGTGACATCGACTGGTCGGGCAAAGTGCCGTACGACACCTGGTCGGGCGACGTGAAGATCTCGCTCGGCGGGGCGGCGATCTTCCTGGGCCAGCTTCGCTGGATGGTGAACCTGCTGGTGAGCGATGTGCCCGAGCGCTACCCGAACCTCAACTTCGTGTCGGTGGAGAGCGGCATCGGCTGGATCCCGTTCCTGCTCGACGCCCTCGACTACCAGTGCGGCGAGACCGCCCCCGAGCATCTCGCCCACCTGTCGATGAAGCCCTCGGAGTACTTCCGGCGGCAGTTCTACGGCTGCTTCTGGTTCGAGTCCCAGACGCTGGCGCCGGCCATCGACCACATCGGCGCCACACAGATCATGTTCGAGACCGACATCCCGCACCCGACGTGCCTGTACCCGAAGAGCGTCGAGCGGGTGGGCGATGTCGGCGTCGAGGTCGAGCGGGATGTTGCGGGGCGCGTCTTCTTCATACAGCTCCGGCGGCACCTCCCACATCACCTCGAACTCGATGCCGTCGGGATCGTGGCAGTACAGGCTGCGGCTGACGCCGTGATTGTTCTCGCCGACGAGCACGCCCATTTCGGTGAGCCGGGTCTTGGCCTCGGCCAGCTCCGCCAGCGTGGCCACTTCCCAGGCCAGGTGATAGAGGCCCACATGGCGGGCCGGCGCGCCCTCGCCGGCCGCATCGAACAAGCCCAAGTCGTGGTCGGTGTTGGAGTCGGGTGACGCCATGAACACCGCTGTGCCGTAGCGGTTCGCTACTTCCAGGCCGAGCGCCTGTTCGTAGAAGCGGGCCGATGCCTCCGGGTCCTTGACCCACAGCACTGCGTGCCGCAAACCCAGCGTGGCCATGCGCCGGATCGTACCGATCTGCGCGCGCACCGTCTGCGCGCTGCTCTCCAGGGTTCAGCTGCGGCGGGCGTCCTTGTAGGGGATGTCCTTGGCGTCGTCGGGCTCTTTGGGCAGGCCCAGCACCCGCTCGCCGATGATGTTGCGCTGGATCTC
>NZ_JAPYOK010000053.1:0-7086 GCF_028283155.1 Candidatus Poriferisodalis multihospitum
GACATGATGGACCTGTCGGGCACCAAGGTGACCGTCTTCGGTCCCGAGTCCAGCGACGAGGAAGCCGGTGCGCTGCGAGATGCGCTCGACCACTTCGCCGCCCAGACCGGCATCGAGATCAGCTACACCGGTGCCCGCGACGCTGCGGACCAGATCAATGCGCAAGCAGCCGGCGGCAACCCGCCGGACATCTTCATCTTCCCGCAGCCGGGCAAGCTGGCCGACTTCGCACGTGACGGCCACCTCATCGCGCTGCCCGACGATGTCATCGCAGCCATGAACGAGCACTGGACGCCCGCTTGGACGGCGTTCGGCGATGTCGACGGAACCCAGTACGGCATTCCGAACAAGTCGGACCTGAAGTCGCTGGTGTGGTACAAGCCGGCGCTGTTCGAGTCGAAGGGCTACTCGGTGCCCGGCACCTGGGACGAGCTCAAGGCGCTGTCGGCCGAGATGATCGCCAACGGCGACACCCCCTTCTGCATCGGCATCGAGAGCGGCCCGGCCACCGGCTGGACCTTCACCGACTGGGTCGAAGACCTGATGCTGCGCTTCCACACGCCCGCCGAATACGACGCATGGGTCGCCGGTGAACTGGCCTTCTCCAGCGCCGAAGTCAGCGGTGTGTTCACCGAGGTGCTCGACCTGTGGAACACGCCGGGCATGGTGTTCGCCGCGGGCGGCTCCATCGCCGCCACTCCATTCGGCGACAACGGCCAGCCGCTGGTCGACAACGACTGCATGATGCACCGTCAGGCGTCCTTCTACGCGGCGTTCATCCCGGAGGGAACCGCATTCGCCGACGGCTCGGCCGATGCCGTGGACACCTTCTACTTCCCGTCGGTCAAGGGCGACCAGCCTGTGCTGGGCGCCGGCACCCTGGTGGGCGCCTTCCGCGACGCTCCCGAGGTGTGGGAAGTCATGAAGTACTTCGCCAGCTCCGAGTACGCCGAGGTGCGCCAGCAGGCACAGACCGAGCGCAAGGGCGGCGGCCTGTCCGGCTTCCTGTCGGCAGCGACGAACCAGGACCCGAGCGTGTACCAGCCGCTCGAGCAGTCGTTCCTCGACATCCTGCAGAACGCCGATGTCGTGCGCTTCGACGGTTCAGACCTGATGCCCGCCGAGGTCGGCGCCGGCACCTTCTGGACCGAGGGCACCGCGGTCGTCAACGGCGACAAGAGCGTCGCCGAGGCAACCCAAGCCATCGACGACAGCTGGCCGCAGTAAGCGGCGGCAGTCGTTCGAGGACGGCTGAGCAACAACATGCGTGAACGGAGGCCGGCCCACCGACGTGGGCCGGCCTCCGGCGCGTTCGGACTCCGGTTGAGCCCCCTGGGAAGGGGCGCCCACCCACGGTCCGCCCCGCCTACCGGTCGCCTGTAAGACTGCGACGATGGCAGCGCTGTGGGGTGCCTTTCTGGGCATCGTGATCTCCGTCGGCGCCAGCGCCGCCGTGTTCTGGGGCACCCACCGGCTGTTCGGACTGGTCGAGCGCCGCTGGGCCGTCGTGGCGGCGGTGGCGGGTGTGCTCGTCGGCGCAGGCGCGGGCGCAGTGGCGGCGGGACTCCGCAGATGCGTCGCAGTCGAGGGTTCCCGCAACGATGAGTGCACGCCGCTGCTGGACGGTCCCTCATTCGGGTGGATCAACCCGACCCTCATGTGGATTGTCATCGGAGCTGCTGTGTTCGGGCTGGCGGGTGCGGCAGTCGGTGTGAAGCGGTCTCCTGCCGGTGACCGCATCGCCACGCTGCAGGGCCGGCTGCGAGCGCTCACGTTCGTGGGGCCGGCGATGCTGTTCGTCGCGCTGGGGCTGATCGTGCCGCTGCTGCGCACCATCTACCTGTCGCTGTTCGACAAGGCGGGCGAGAGCTTCCGCGGGCTCGCCAACTACGGCGAGATCTTCACCAACGCGCAGAGTGTGGATCTGTCGGGCTGGGCAGGCATCTTCGGCAGCCGGTTGTTCTGGGGCAGCCTCATTTTGTTCGCCATTGCAACCCTCATCGCGATGAGTCGGGGCCGCAGTCGCGGCGTCAGGGCCGACGTGTCGGCCAGCACCGTCGGGATCGGGCTCGGCGGCGGCCTGCTGCTGAGCTTCGCCGTGTTCGCCAACCTGCGCGGCACCGTCATGAACAACCTGTGGTGGGTGGTGGCGGTCACCTTCCTGTCCACGGCGCTGGGCCTGCTGGCCGCAGTGATCGCCGACCGCACCAAGCGCGAGTCGTTCGCCAAGAGCCTGATCTTCCTGCCGATGGCGATCTCCTTCGTCGGCGCGGGGATCATCTGGCGCTTCATGTACATCGCCCGGCCGCCGCAGAAGTCCCAGACCGGACTGCTCAACGCCATCTGGGTCTGGCTGGGCACGCTGCGGCCGTCGAGCGGCGGCGCGTGGACCGCCGTTGCTGTGCTGGCCGCCGTCACTGTCCTGCTCACCGCGCTGTGCGCATTCGGCGTGCGGCGGCGGCAGTCGGCGATCGCTGTGGGGTCGGCGGTTGCGGCCATCCCGCTGCTGTGGCTGATCTACCGCTTCCTGGGTCCCGGTGTGGGCGGCTCGGCGCTCGGTCCCAATGACGAGCCGATCGCGGGGACCATCCTGTTCGTCCAGGAATCGCCCTTCAACAACGTGTGGTTGATGGTGGTGCTCATCTGGATACAGACGGGATTCGCCATGGTCATCCTGTCGGCTGCGATCAAGGCCGTGCCGGCCGACCTGATCGAGGCGGCCCGCGTCGACGGCGCCGACGAGCGCCAGGTGTTCTTCGGGGTGACGCTGCCCACCATCGTGCCCACCATCACGGTGGTCATGACCGCCATGATCGTGCTGGTCATGAAAGTGTTCGACATCGTGCGGGTGATGACCAACGGCAACTTCGGCACGCAGGTCATCGCCAACGAGATGTGGCAGCGCAGCTTCACCGAGTTCAACCTGGGGCTGGGTTCGGCCCTGGCGGTGGTGCTGTTCCTGGGCGTGGTGCCCGTCATGGGCCTCAACATCAGACGGATGCAGCGCGGTGAGTAGCGCCGCCGAGACCGCAGCGGCCGAAAAGGCCCCCGGGCCGGCAGGCAGCGGCTCGGCGCAGCGCGGGCGACGCGGCCCCGACCGCGTCGGGCGGGCCGTGTACCGCTTCCTGCGCTCGATACCGGCCTGGGTGCTGTGGCTGATGGTGATCGTCTGGAGCGTTCCCACTGGCAGCCTGTTCCTCAACTCGTTCCGGCACCGTGACGACCAGCGCGCCTCTGGCTGGTGGACATCGTTCACCGAAGGCAACTGGACGCTGGAGAACTACGCCGATGTGCTGTCGTCGGGCGAGCAGACCGGCGGGCTGTGGCAGGCGCTGCTGAACTCCTTCGCCATCGCTATCCCGGCGACGATCATCCCCATCGCCATTGCCGCCCTGGCGGCGTACGCGTTCGCGTGGATCCCGTTTCGAGGCCGCGAGTGGCTATTCATCGGCACCGTCTCGCTGCTGGCCCTGCCCAACCAGGTCGCCTTGCTGCCGCTGCTGCAGATGTTCGCCGGCGGTGCCCACTGGACCCTTCCCGGCACCGAGATCGTCGTCACGCTGTTCCCCGACTTCAGCCTCGCCGGCACCGCTACGGCGGTCTGGCTGACCCACACGGCCTTCGCCCTGCCGTTCGCCATCTTCTTGCTGCACAACTACATCTCGACGCTGCCCGGTGAGCTGTTCGAGGCGGCCCGCATCGACGGCGCCGACCACTTCACCATCTTCTGGCGCATCGTGGTACCGCTGTCGGTTCCCGCCCTGGCGGCCTTCGCCATCTTCCAGTTCCTGTGGACCTGGAACGACTACCTGATCGCCCTGACCATGCTGGGCGCGGCAGGCGAGAACTACCCCGCCACCATCAAGATCGCCTCGATGGCCGGCGAGTTCGGCCTGCGCGAACACCTGCTGTCGGCGGGCGCCTTCGTGCAGGCAGGCGTGCCGATGCTGGTGTTCTTCTTCCTGCAGCGCTTCTTCGTGCGCGGGCTGCTGGCCGGCTCGGTGAAGTCTTGAGCGCTGTGGGCGACTCGTCCCTAGTTCGCACGGGCTCGCGGCGGCTCGGACCGGGCGGTGTCGAGATCGGCCCGCTGGCATTGGGGCTGTGGCGCTTCACCGGCACCGATGTCGGCCAGAACGCGGCGCTGATCGAGGCCGGGCTTGAGCTCGGCATGAATCTGGTGGACATCGCCGACGTGTACGGCCTGGACTGGGGCGGCACCGGCTTCGGGGCCTGCGAGGAGAACCTGGGTGCGGTGCTGCGGGCCCGGCCCGACCTGCGCGATCGCATGGTGCTCGCCACCAAGGGCGGCATCGTGCCGCCGGTGCCCTACGACTCGGGCGCGGCAGCGATGCGGTCTGCGTGCGAGGCCTCGCTGGCCAGGCTCGGGGCTGACCGCATCGACCTGTACCAGGTGCACCGGCCCGACATGTTCACGCACCCCGCCGAAGTGGCCGACACACTCGACGGGTTGGTTGCCGACGGGCTGGTGGGCGCCGTCGGCGTGTCCAACTACACGCCTGCGCAGACCCGGGCGCTGGCGGGCCATCTCGACGCACCGCTGGCCAGTACCCAGCCCGAGTATTCAGCCGCTTGCCTGGACGCGCTGCGAGACGGCACGCTCGACCTGTGCTCGGAGATGGGCATGGTGCCGTTGGCATGGAGTCCGCTCGCCGGCGGGCGACTCATGGCACAGGCGGGCGAGGACGACGGCGGGGTTCGGCCGGAGCTGCTGGCAACGCTGGACCGCTTGGCCGATCGGGAGAGCGTCGACCGCGCCGCAGTGTGCGTGGCCTTCGTACTGGCACATCCCACCGCGCCGGTGGCCATTGTCGGCACACAGCAGCCGGAACGACTCGAAGCGATGCAGGCGGCGCTCGGCGTGCAGCTCGACCGCAACGACGTCTACGACATTGTCGAGGCCTCGGAAGGTCAGCCATTGCCGTGAGCGACGGCACCCACGAGGCCGAGACAGACGGCGGAGCCGTGGCCCTAGCGGCCAGCGAGCCGATGCGCTTCGGCGTCATCGGCACCGGCATGATGGGCATCGAGCACATCGCCAACCTCATCGCGCTCGACGGCGCCGAGGTCGCGGCGCTGTGCGACAACTGGGAGCCGTCGCTCAAGGCGGCCCAGCACGAGCTGGCTTGCAGCGGGCTTGATCCCGTCCCCAGCTTCGACAGCCACGACGAACTGCTCGATGCGGGGCTGTGCGATGCCGTGGTGGTGGCGACGCCGAACCACCTCCACACCGACATCGTTTTGGACGTAGCCGCTGCCGGTGTGCCCCAGCTCGTCGAGAAGCCGCTGGCCACAACGCTGGCCGACTGCCGGCGCATCATCGACGGCATCAAGGCGCTCGGGCCCGACGCACCACTCGTGTGGGTGGGGCTGGAGTACCGCTACATGGCGCCGGTGGCTGCACTCATCGAACAGGCTCGCGCCGGCGCTGTTGGCCGCATCGCAATGGTGGCCATCCGCGAGCACCGCTTCCCCTTCCAGCCGAAGGTGGGCGACTGGAACCGGTTCAATCGCAACACCGGCGGGACGCTGGTCGAGAAGTGCTGCCACTTCTTCGACCTCATGCGATTCATTGTGGGCGACGAGCCAGTCCGCGTGATGGCGTCGGGCGCGCAGGATCTGAATCATCTCGACGAGAGCTACGGCGGCGAGACGCCAGACATCTTGGACAACGCCTTCGTAATCGTCGACTTCGCCTCAGGCGCGAGGGCCCTGCTCGACCTGTGCATGTTCGCCGATGCCACACGCAACCAGGAAGAGCTGTCGGTGGTGGGCGAGGGCGGCAAGCTCGAGGCGCTGATCCCCGACGATGTGCTGCGGGTGGGTGTGCGCGGGCGTGACTGGATCGGCAACGTCACCGAGCGGCAGGTCGCCAGCACCGCACCGGTGACCGGCCACCACCATGGCTCGTCGTACATCGAGCTGGAACGCTTCCGAGACGCCGTGCTCACATCGAGCCCGGCCGAATGCACACTGGCCGATGGATTGTGGTCGGTGGCCATCGGCCGGGCCGCGCACATCTCGATAGACGAGGGCCGACCAGTGGAGATGAGCGAGCTGCTCACCCCTGCCGAACTCGCCGGGCTGGGCTGATGAGCACCGCCGGCGCTGTGCGACGACGACTACGAGTTCCTGGGCGTGCCGGATCGGGCCTTGGCCAGTTCATGGGAGCACTGCGCGGACATCGTCACCACCGCCGAGCGAAACGGCTTCGACAACGTGCTGCTGCCTTCCGGCTACACGCTGGGCATCGATGCCACCGCTTTCGCCGCCGGCATCGCCACAAGAACCGAGCGGATCAACCTGCTGCTGGCGGTGCGCATGGGAGAGCTCTGGCCTCCGCAGTTGGCGCGCCAGCTCGCCACGATCGACCAGATGGCGGGCGGGCGGCTCACCATCAACATCATCTCCAGCGACCTGCCCGGTGCACCGCTGCCGTCGGCCCCGCGCTACCAGCGCACCCGCGAGTACATGGAGGTGCTGCGCACCCTGCTCAATGGCCAGCCGGTCGACTTCGACGGCGAGTTCGTCTCGGTGCAGCTCGAACCCCCACGCGTCGGCACCGCGAGCGGGAAGTGCCCGCCGTTCTACTTCGGCGGCTTCTCCGACGACGCCAAGCACACCGCTGCAGTCGCCGCCGACGTGTTCTTGACCTGGCCCGACACCGTCGCGGGCGTTGCGGCAACGGTCAGCGAGATGCGAGACCGGGCGAGCGCTGTCGGGCGCGAGCTGAAGTTCGGCCTGCGGTCCCACGTGATCGTGCGCCCCACTACCGCAGAGGCCATCGATGCCACCCGCCGACTGGTGAGCCAGCTCGACGACGACACCGGAGCCTCAATCCGCGCCCGAGCGCTCGATTCGGCCTCCGTCGGCGTGCAACGCCAAGCTGAGCTGCGCGACGGCGCCGATGACGACGGCTTCGCGGAAGAAGGCCTGTGGACCGGCATCGGCCGAGCCAGAAGCGGCGCCGGAGCTGCAATTGTCGGCAACCCCGACGAGATCACGGCCAAGCTCGACGCCTACCGCGACGTGGGCATTGACGCCTTCATCCTGTCCGGCTACCCCCAC
>NZ_JAPYOK010000054.1:0-3597 GCF_028283155.1 Candidatus Poriferisodalis multihospitum
GTGGCCCCGCGCCTCCCACACCTCGCCGAGCGCCAGCTCGACCGTGTCGGCCGCCATCACCCGGTAGGTCGTGTACTTGCCGCCCGCAACCGAGACCAGGCCCGGCGCCACCCGCGTGATCGCGTGCTCGCGGCTCAGCTTGGCGGACTGCTCGGCCGAGTCCGGGGCGTCGCCGGCCACCAGCGGGCGCAGGCCGGCATAGACGCCGCAGATGTCGTCGCGGCTGATCGGGCGGGCCAGCACGCCGTTGAGACGCTCGAGCAGCAGGTCGATGTCGGCGCTGCTGGCGGCGGGGTGGGCGTAGTCGAGATCCCAGTCGCTGTCGGTAGTGCCGATGATCCAGCGCTCGCCCCAGGGCACCACGAACAGCACGCTGGGAGGCGTGGGAACGATGAGCCCGCACTGCAGGTCGATCCGATCCCGCGGCACCAGCAGGTGAATCCCCTTCGATGCACGGATCCGGGTGCGGGACCCGTCGGGGGACTGGGCGCCACGGTCGGCAAGCTGCTCGATCTGGCTCGTCCACACGCCGGTGGCGTTGATCACCGCGTCGGCGTCGAGCTTGAAGGTGCGACCGGTCTCGCCGCAGTGCGCGATGACCCCGCGGACGGCACCGTCGGCAACCACCAGCTCCTGCACGCGGGTGGAGGTGAGGATGCGTGCACCATGGGCGGCAGCAGTGCGGGCGATGGCCACCACCAGTCGGGCGTCGTCGGTCTGGCCGTCCCAATAGGTGATGGCGCCCCGCACGACACCGGCGTCGAGGCCGGGTGCCAGGCGATGGGTGCCGCGCTTGCCGAGGTGCCGGTGCGAGCCATGGGCGTGGAGCCCCCGACCGGCCATCGCGCTGTACAGCGCGATGCCGAGCCCGGTGCGCAGCCGTTCCCGCCAGCCCCGCCGGATCGGGTACAGGAACTGGACGGGGCGCACGAGGTGCGGCGCCAGCCGGCCCAGCAGCAGGCGGCGCTCGGTGAGCGACTCGCGCACCAGGCCGAACTCGAGGCGTTGCAGGTAGCGCAGGCCCCCGTGTATCAGCTTCGATGAACGGCTCGAGGTGCCCGACGCCAGGTCACGCTGCTCCAGCAGGGCCACGCTGTGACCGCGCAGCGCCAGGTCGAGCGCGCAGCCGGCTCCGGTGACACCGCCGCCGATGACCACCACGTCGACGCCGCCGTCACCCTGCTCGCCGCTGAGCTCGTCGAGCCACGCAGCACGCTGCGCCGGCCCCAGCCGGCTGTCACCGGCAGCGTCGGACTCTCGTGACTCAGCCTTGCCGTCGCCGGTCACGGCAGGTTCATTCACTGTTCAGCCGCTCTGCGAAATGCCCGCCCTGCTTAGGCGAACTCGTGGGGCAGGTGGCGGCGGGCCGCCCAGCCGAACAGGATCCAGCCGAAGTCGCCCTCAGTGAGGTTGCGCCGTGCGATGCGTGCCTCCTCGGCGGAGATCGGGATGCCGCGGGTGGCCTTCATCTGCACTTCAGCCACGCGTTCCGCGAGCACGAACCATCCCACCGCGTCGGCCGGGCTGGCTCCCACCGTGAGCAGCCCGTGGTTGGCAAGAATCACCGTGCGGCAGTCGCCGAGGGCAGCGGCGATGCGCTTGCCGCCGTCGGTGGAGAGGACCTGCACTTCCCCGTCGTCGAAGAGTGCGTGGTCTTCGAAAAAGCAGGTCGCCTCCTGGTTGATCGGTTCGATAATCCGCCGTTCAGCCGAGAACGGCGTGCCCCACTGGGTATGGGTATGGGCAGCGGCGCCGATGTCGGGCCGGGCCTCGTGGATGGGGTGATGTATGTGGTAGGCGGCGTTGTTGATGGTTGCAGGCCTGCCTTGCTGGTCGGCGGCGGTGCCGTCGGGCGCCAGCAGCACGAGGTCGTCGACCGTCGCCCGTTCGAAAGGCACGCCGTAGCGCAGCAGCCACATGTGGTCCGGCTGCAGCGGGTCGCGGCAGGTGATGTGGCCGTCGCCCAGCTCGCCCCAGCGGAGCGTTCCGAACAGGCGGTATGCCTGGGCCAGGTCGGCCAGCAGGCGGGAGCGCTCGGCGTGCGGGTCGGTCTCGAACGGCTCGGCGGTCTCGGTGGCAGGGTCGCAAGCATTCACTCCGCGAATTCTGCCACGCCCGCGGTGCGCCGGATACGTCCGTAATCGCTTGCGGACTAGCCTCGGCTACGCAGGACTGTGCGCCTGAAATGGGGGTCTCATGGCAACGGTCACCCTCGACCGGCTGACGAAGAAGTACCCGAACGGGTTCGTCGCCGTCACCGACCTGAACATCGACATCGCCGACGGCGAGTTCCTCGTGCTGGTCGGGCCGTCGGGCTGCGGCAAGTCGACGGCGCTGCGGATGGTGGCCGGTCTCGAGGAGATCAGCGACGGGGATCTGCTGATCGGCAGCGAGCGCATGAACGACGTGGAGCCCAAGGACCGCAACATCGCCATGGTGTTCCAGAGCTATGCGCTGTATCCCCACCTCGACGTGGCCCGCAACATCGGCTTCCCCCTGAAGCTGGCGGGCGTCCCCAAGGCGGAAATCACCGAGCGGGTGCGCACCGCCGCACGCCTGCTCGAGTTGGAGCCGCTGCTCGGCAACAAGCCAGCACAGCTCTCGGGCGGCCAGCGCCAGCGCGTGGCGATGGGCAGGGCCATCGTGCGTGACCCGGCGGTGTTCCTCATGGACGAGCCGCTGTCGAACCTCGATGCCAAGCTGCGGGTGCAGATGCGCGCCGAGATCACGGCCCTGCAGCACCGGCTGGGCGCCACCACCATCTACGTCACGCACGACCAGGTCGAGGCCATGACCATGGGCGACCGCGTGGCGGTGCTCAAGGACGGGCTGCTGCAGCAGGTGGATGACCCGACCGACCTGTACGAGCGGCCCGACAACCTGTTCGTGGCCGGCTTCATCGGCGCTGGCAGCTGCAGCTCGGCTCGCAGGTGCTGGATCTGCCCGGGCGCGTGCTCGACGCGAGACCGGCGCTGCGCGCCTACGACGGCGCGGACGTGGTGGTCGGCATCCGGCCCGAGGCATTTGAAGACGTCTCGGTCGCGACCGGCGACGAGGCTGGACCGCGCCTGCAGGCGACGGTGTCGCTGACCGAGGCGCTGGGCTCGGACCTGCTGCTGCACTTCCCGCTCGACGCACCCTCGGTGGAGGCGGGCGATCCCGACGCGCTCGAAGGCATCGAGGACCGCATGGTGATCGCCCGGGTGCATCCTCGCAGCAGCGCCCGGCCCGGCTCGACTGTCGAGCTCAACGTGGAAATGGACGGCCTGCACTTCTTCGATCCGCAGACCGAAGCCGCCATCCGCTCCTGAGGTGCGCCCGCTGCGGAGGCGGCAGAACCCTCTGCGACCAGCGATCCAGCAGGTCGCAACGTCGCAGAGCCTCCTGCCGCCTCCACAGCTATGGCATCTGCGCGTTCCTGCGCGCCTAGGGCCGCCAGAGGGGTTGGTGCGGGAACGATTGCAGGACGAGTCGACCGAAGAGGTCGCATTCGGCTTGGTGGGGGTAGCCGGACAGGATGAAGGCGTCAATGCCCACGTCGCGGTAGGCGTCGAGCTTGGCCGTGATCTCGTCGGGGTTGCCGACAATTGCAGCTCC
>NZ_JAPYOK010000055.1:0-19723 GCF_028283155.1 Candidatus Poriferisodalis multihospitum
ACCCGGCGACGTTCGCCCTCACCGCCAGCCCCCCGCCCACAGCAGACCTGACGGTCAGCGTGACGGTCGCCGCCACAGGCGACTTCGGCGCCGCCGTCGGCTCGCGCACCGTGACGATCCCGACATCGGGCACCGCCACGGTCACCGTCGCCACCGCCGACGACGACACCGACGAGCCCGACGGGCAGGTCACCTTGACCCTCAACACAGGCAGCGGCTACACCATCGGGTCGCCCAGCACCGAGACCGCGGCCGTCTCAGACGACGACCCGCCGGTGGTCCCGGTCGTGTCGATCACCGCCGGCGGCGACGTCACCGAAGGCGACAGCATCACGTTCACGCTCACCGCCAGCCCGCCGCCCGCGGGCCCGCTCGACGTCACCGCCACCGTCACCGCAGCAGGCGACTGGGGCGCCGCAGCCGGCCAGCGCACCGTCACCATCCCCGCGTCGGGCACCGCCACCCTCACGGTCGCCACCGCCGACGACCACACCGACGAGCCCGACGGCACAATCACCGCCACGCTGAACAGCGGCGACGGCTACACGGTGTCCGCGACCCAACGGGCCGCAACCGTGAGCGTCGCCGACGACGACATGCCCGACGTGTCGATCACCGCCGCAGGCGGCGTCACCGAAGGCGGCAGCATCACGTTCACGCTCACCGCCAGCCCGCCGCCCGCGGGCCCGCTCGACGTCACCGCCACCATCGCCGCAGCAGGCGACTGGGGCGTCACAGCCGGCCAGCGCACCGTCACCGTCCCCGCATCGGGCACCGCCACCCTCACCGTCGCCACCGCCGACGACCACACCGACGAGGCCGACGGCACAATCACCGCCACCATCGCCGCCGGCAGCGGCTACACGGTGTCCGCGACCCACGGGACAGCCACAGCAAGCGTCGCCGACGACGACCCGCCGCCGGTCGAACAGGACCAGCCCGACCAGCCCGACCAGCCCGACCAGGCGCCGCTGGCCGCCTGCGACGGCCGCCCGACACTGCTCATCAGCAGCCCGCAAGCCAGCCGCCACGACACCGCCGTCGACTTCGAGGTCAGCCTCAGCTGCATCCCCGCCGGCCGCCCCACGATCCTGCTGAGCCCGCTGCGCGACGGCAACCTCAGCCGCAACATCTTCGTGCACCTCTCAGCGGACCAGACATCGACCACCGTCACCGTCGCCATCGGCACAGAACACCAACTCGCCCTCGTACTCGCCTGGAACACCGGCCTCGCCAACCACCAAGCACAAGGCAACGTCACCTACACCGACTGACCACAAGACGCTGCCGGCACCGCCGGGTGGTGGGCTGTAGGTGCAGGTGACGGTGACGACGGCTGGGTGAAGGTCGTCTTCGACGACCCTGATGAGGCATTCGATCGTCTGCCGCCCGATGTATGGGTATGTTTGTATGCATGAGGACAACCATCAATCTGCCTGACGGTCTGGCCGAGGAGGCGAAGCAGAAGGCTCGAGAGTCAGGGCGGACATTCACCAGCTTGGTGATCGAGGGTTTGCGCCAAGTGCTGAGCGAACCCGACCCGCCGGGCATCGTCGAGCGCCTGCCCGCTCATGGCACGCCGTCGCAACGGCCGCTTATCGACATCGCCGACCGCGATGCGCTCGCGGCGGCCCTCGACGCTGATGGCCTTCGATGATCCTTCCCGACGTCAATGTCATCGTCTACGCCTACAAGCGCGAGGAAGAACTCCATGCCGACTACGCCGATTGGCTCAACGACGCGGCTTCCGGCAGTGAGGCACTTGCCCTCGTCGATGTCGTGCTGACCGGTTTTCTGCGCATCGTCACCAACCACCGGATCTATGCCGATCCGGCTTCATTGAGCGAAGCGCTCTCGTTCGTGACAGCCCTACGAGCCATCGGCCCGGCACGGGTGGTACATGCCACCACAGCGACCTGGCAGCAATTCGCAGCGTTCGTCGGCACGGACCGACTGCTGCGAGGCAATCTGGTGCCCGACACATGGCTTGCTGCCATCGCGGTCACCAACGGCGCCAAGATCGCGACAGCAGATGCCGGATTCGCCCGATTCGCAGGGCTCGAATGGTTCGACCCAGCAGGCTGAGATGACACAGGCCGGCCACTGCGACGCAAACCTCGACTTCACGGTCAGCCTCAGATGACGGGTCCTGCACGGGGCGTCACTCGAATAGGACAGAGCAACGGATCCCCAGGCGAATCCGATGCCCGCGACAGCGCGGACGTCTGCGGATACCGCATTAGTCGGTGTAGGTGACGTTGCCTTGTGCTTGGTGGTTGGCGAGGCCGGTGTTCCAGGCGAGTATGGTTCACCCTGGGTTTTGCGCAGGCTCTGGGGGTCCCTGAGTTTGGTGTAGGCGGATTACTGGATTCATGCTGCCGGTTTGTGTTGGTGTCGGTTCTCGAACTCGACGGGTGTCAGCATCGAGGCGTTCGCTGTAGCGGATGCTGGTGAACTGGCTGCCGGCGTCGGCGTGGGCGACGAGCCCTTCGAGGCGGGCGCCTCGGTTCCAGCGGGCCATCTCCAGTGCGTCGAGCACCATCTGGGTGCGCATATGGCCGGCGACGCGCCAGCCGACGACGCGGCGGGAGAACGCGTCGGTGATGAAGCACACATAGGCGACCCCAGACCAGGTGGCGACCTGGGTGAGGTCCGCGACCCACAGCCGGTTCGGGGCATCGGCGGTGAAGTCGCGGTCGACGAGATCGGGTGGCCGTGCCGCTTGGGGGTCCGCCACGGTGGTGCGCACCCGCTTTTCCCGCCTCACGCCCCGGATATCGAGCTTTTTCATGAGCCGGGCGACCTGGTCGCGGCCGACATCGTGCCCGACGCGCCGTGCCGCGATCCACAGCTTGCGCGCCCCGTAGACCGAGTAGTTCGCCTGCCACAAGTCGAGCAAGGCCGGCATCAGCGCAGCGTCGCGCAATGCCCGAGCCGACGACGGGCGGCGCTTGGCGGACCAATACGTGGAAGGGGCCGTCTGCAGCGCAGCGCAGACGGGCTCGACCCCGAAGCGGGCCCGGTTGGCATCGATGAACTCCACGGTCATCGCTGTCGGCGGTCGAGCTCCGCCCCGAAAAAAACAGCGGCCCGCTGCAGGATCTCGTTCGCGCGGCGCAGCTCCCGGTTCTCCTGACGCAAACGCCTCAGCTCGACGCTCTCCGCGGTCGACACCCCTGCCCGAGTGCCGGCGTCGACCTCGGCCTGAGCGACCCAGCGGCGCAGCGACTCCTCCCCGTAGCCGAGCTGGCGGGCCACCCGAGCGACCGTGCCGACCGAGGAGCCCGTCTCCTCACGCAACGCCATCACCATCCGAACAGCGTGCTGTTTCTGCTCAGCCGAATACCGCCTCGCAGTCGGCGCCCGCCGAAGTTCTCCATCCATAGATCCCATGCTCGCTCCAATACTTGGAGCCTGCGCAAAACCCAGGGTGAACCATCCGCGGCTGACGCGGCTCGTCGTGTGGGGGTGGCCGACACGTGCTCGACGAAGTCCATGTCGCCCGGGTCGACATCGACCGACAGCTCGATCTCGTGACCACGGGAGGGCAGGGCGGTGACCGTGCTGAAGGTCGCCTCGGCCCCGCCCGAGTGCAGCGCTTCGCCGACCAGCGCGCCCGTGACCGCCGCGTCGGCCGGGTCGAGCAGGCGCAGCCGGATCTCGCGGTCGCCGTCGTTCAGCGTGTAGACGCCGCCAGGGCCCAGCAGATCTGCCACGGACGCACCATCGTCCGCCTGACCCAGCCCGGGGGCGTCGAGCTCGGCGTCGCCCAGTCCCTCGCCGAGCCCAAGCCCGCCGGCGCGCCGAACAGCGCTGCCGCCAACAGCACCACCGCGAGCTTGGCGACTCTACGATTGCGCGGACGTACAGCCGTCATCGCTGACTCCGGAGGCATGGACGAGGCGACGAGGCATGGATTTGCACCCTTGCTGTCGACGCGGCATCTGTCGCGGCGTTCACCGCGACGTCTGCTGTCGGCGCTCGTCCTTCCACACCTATGAGCGCGGCCCAAGCAGGCTCGCATGGCAGATGGAGCGACAGAGCGCGTGAGCCCAGCACAGGGACCCGCATCGGCACAGCAGCCGGACTCGCAGCAGCCGGACCAGCCGCAGACGCTGTACCGGGCCCGGGCGTACGAGCAACGGGGACGTGTGGCGCCCATCGACGGCGTGCTGCGGGTCAGCTCGCCGCACGAGTGGCTGCTGCTGGCGGTGCTGGCGACGGCGGTGGTCGCGGTGCTGGTGTGGAGCGTGTTCGGCCGGCTGGAGTCGGGCGTCAGCGGGCCGTGCATGCTGCGCGCGGCCGGTGAACGGCACCTGGTCACAGCGCCGTCGGCGGGCGTCGTCACCGAGGTGCTGGCCGCACCCGGCACCGCAGTGGAGGCGGGCGAGATGCTGGCCCGGATCTCTGCTCCTGAGCTGCATCTGGCCGCCGAACTGGCAGCGGCGCGAGCCGCAGCCTTGGCGGCGCAGCACCCCGGCGCGCCTGCGACTGTCGCAGCAGCCGCCGAAGCCGAGGCCCTCGCTGCTCTCGAGCAGGCCGACACCGCCGTGCTGAGCCCCGCTGGCGGCCTGCTGGCGGCATCCGGGCTGCGGCCGGGCACCGCCGTCGAAGCCGGAACGACGCTGGCCGAGGTCGTCGAGGCCGATGAGGGTCCGCCGAGCGCCGTGGTGAGCCTGGACGACGACTCGGCACGCGTGCGGTCCGGCATGAGCGCCAGCATCGCGCTGAGGCCCGCCGGCGGCACCGACGCCGTGATCGCCGATGCCCGCATCGTCGCGGTCGGCGCCGCGCAGCCGGCGCTCGGCATCCCCAGGCCACTCGAGGCGACCCCCGCGGTCGATGGCGCCGCGGAGGCCTTCGGCGCCGGCACGGCAGCCGCAGAGCTCATCGCCCCCCCCCGCGAGTTCGCTGACGCCGCGCAGTCCGGCTCGGCCTACGAATGCACGGCCCGCATCGTCACCGGTTCGCACCGGCCGATCAAGCGGTTCGTCGGGCGTCGCTGAGGGCCGGCCGATGGCGCGCTCTCCTCTCGGACCGCGACGCATCCGCTCCACCCCGGTCATGCCCCAGCTGCATGCGACCGAATGCGGCGCGGCGTGCCTGGGGATCGTGCTCAGCCATCACGGGCGCACGGTGCCCATCGAGCAGCTGCGGGCCGCATGCCGGGTCACCCGCGACGGGTCGAGCGCAGCAGACCTCGTGGCGGCCGGACGCTCCTATGGGCTGAAACTGACGGGCTGGCGCATGGAGACCGACGGCTTGGCGCGCCTCGACAGCCCGGCGATCCTGTTCTGGGAATTCAATCATTTCGTCGTGCTCGAAGGCATGCGCCGCGGCCGGTATTTCCTGAACGATCCGGCCAACGGGCGCCACAGCGTGAGCGAGGAGACCATCGACCGGGCATTCACCGGCGTCGTCCTCACCGCCGAACGCGAGGCCGATTGGCAGGGCGGTCGCAAGCCGCCGGGGATCGTGCGCAAGCTGTGGCCCTGGCTCGGCCCGGCCAAGGGCGCGCTGGTGTTCTCGGTGCTGGCCGGGCTGCTGGCCACGGCGCCGGTAGCGGCGCTGCCGATCCTGCTGGGCCTGTTCGTGGACAGCGTGCTGAGCGGCGCAGCGCCCGGCTGGGGCACGCCGCTGAGCTGGGCCCTGGCGGCGGCGGGCGGGCTGATGTACGTGCTGGTGTGGCTCCAGCAGTACATGTTCCGCAAGCTGGCCGTCGCGCTGGCGGTGAGCGGGGCAGAGGGCTTCCTGGGCCGGCTGTTCCGCCTGCCGCCGCAGTTCTTCGACCATCGCTTCGCCGGGGATCTCACGTCGCGGGTGCATCTGGTGGACGCCGTTGCCGGCGGCGCGGCAACCGGGGCAGCGTGGATTGCCATCGAGCTGATCTCGAGCCTCGTGCTCGTGGCAGTGATGCTCGCGTTCGATCCCCTGCTTGCTGCGCTGGCCAGCGCGGTGGCTGTGGCCAACGTGGCGCTCACCTGGGCGCTCAGCCGCCGGCGCACCGACACCGAGCGGCAGCTCCGCCACGAGCAGGCCACCATGGCGGGCATCGAGGCGGCCGGGCTGCGCGACATGGAGACGATCCGCGCGACCGCGTCAGAGGGCGACTTCTTCGTGCGCTGGAGCGGCCAGCAGGCACGCGAGCTGGCGGCTCGCCAGCGCTTCGCCGAGCTGGGCTACGTCATCGGCGCCATGCCCAGGCTGTTCACGATGATCGGCGCGATCATCGTGCTGGGCATCGGCGGATGGCAGGTGGCGACCGGCGACCTCAGTGCCGGGTCGCTCATCGCCTTCTACACCTTGGCCGCGGCGTTCATGGCGCCGATCGGACGCTTCGTGCTGTTCGCCGACGCCTTCATGCTGCTCGACGCCGACCTGCAACGGGTGCAGGACGTGCTCGACGCTCCCGAGGACCCGCTGGCGCCCCGTGACGAAGCCGAGGCCCCCGACGGCCGCGGCGGCCCGGTCGCCACGTTCGCCGGCCGGCTGCGTCTCGCCGGCAAGGTCGAGCTGCAAGGTGTCACCTTCGGCTTCCACCCCGAGCGCCCTCCGCTGATCCACGATCTGAGCCTCACCGTCGAACCCGGCCAGCGGGTGGCGCTGGTGGGCCCCACCGGCTCGGGCAAGTCCACCCTGCTGCGCCTCATCGGCGGGCAGATCGAGCCCGACAGCGGCGAGATCCTCTTCGACGGCGCGCCCCGCAGCACGATCCCGCGCGAAGTGCTCGCCGCTTCGCTGGCATCGGTGGACCAGCAGATTCACCTGTTCGCCGCTTCAGTGCGCGACAACCTCGCCATGTGGAACACGGCCATCGGCGACGACCAGCTCATAGCGGCCGCCAGAGATGCACGCATCCACGACGTGATCATGGACCGCGCGGGGGGCTTCGACGCGATGGTGGCAGAGGGGGGCAAGAACTTCAGCGGCGGGCAGCGCCAGCGCCTCGAGATCGCCCGGGCGCTGGCGCTGGACCCCGCGGTGCTGCTGGCCGACGAGGCCACCAGCACGCTCGACGTGGTGGTCGAGCAGGAGATCGACGACGCCCTGCGCCGGCGGGGCATGACCTGCATCCTCGCCGCCCACCGGCTCGCCACGATCCGCGACTGCGACGAGATCGTGGTGCTGCAACGGGGCCGTTCCGTCCAGCGGGGAACCCACGACGAGCTGGCGGCCGACCGCGACGGCCTCTACTTCTCGCTGGTGGCCAGCCAGTGAGCCGCTCGCTGTCCGCGGGCCTGGCCGCGTTCGCTGCCCGGACGGGGACGCCGGCCGTCTCGGCGGCGAATGCCCCGATCCGGCTCGACGGCGAGGCGGCGGCATGGTTCGTGCAGCAGGGCGCGCTCGACGTGTTCTGCCAAGAGCAGGAGGACGGCGAGGTCGCGGCGGCGGCCAAGCATCTGCTGCGCGCGGAGGAGGGACGGCTGGTTTTCGGCACTCCCCTGCTCGACGGACCGGTCATGCTCGTGGCCAAGGGGCTGGCCGGCACCCGGCTGCTGCGGATCGACGCAGCCCGCCTGAGCGAACCGGCCCCAAGTGCCGGATCGGCAGATTCGGCGCCCGGTTCCGGCGGCGCATCGGTCGGGGGGCAAGCCGATCCGGCCGATCTGTCGGAGCTGGCCCGCCAAGCCGACCGGTGGGTCGCCGACATCGCCGACGCCGTCACCGCCGATTTCGAGTACCGGCCCGCCGCCACCGCGCTGATCGACGCTCGCGGCGAGGCGGCCGTGAGGCCGGACAGCGTGATCTCGGCACGGCGACCCGATGTGGCGTGGGTGTGCGGCCCGACCGCCGACACCGGGCTCGCGCTCGCCTATCTCGGCACCGAGACGCTCCCGCCCGGCGACACGGCGACCAAGCAGACAGCAGACGGGCAGACCGCCAACGGGCAGACCGCCGACGAAGACCGCCGGCGCCCGATGCCGCTCACTGCCGACAGCTGGGCCACGATCATCGCGGGAGCGCCTTCGGGGCGACTCGGGAGCGCCGCGGGCCACGACGCCTTGAGGCTGCACGTCACGACCTCGGCTCGGCTGGCGGGCGAAGGGCGACTGCTCGGGGCGCTGGACGACTTCGCCCGGCTGGCGATGCGCGCCGAGGCGCTCAATCGCCGCCTGGGGCTGGCCGACGAGGTCAACGCGCAGACCGCCCGGGCAGCGCATCGCCGCCAGGCCCGCGAGCGCGCCCGCACCATGCTGGACTCGGTCTCGGCGCCCCGACGCCGGCGCGCCAAGACGCCTGCGGCCGGGCTGGCCCTGATGGCTGCGCTGGAGCGGATCGGCCGCCACAGCGGCATCGAGTTCGCCGAGCCTCGCCGTCCGGCGACAGCGCCGCCCCTGACGCTGGAGGAGGTGGTGGGGGCTTCGGGCCTGCGGACCCGGCGGGTGCGCCTGCGGGCCGAAGACCGGTGGTGGGGCTCTGACAGCGGCGCTCTCCTGGGCTTCCGGGGCGACAGCGGCGAGCCCGTCGCGCTGCTGCCCGGCCTGCGCGGCTACCGGGCCGTCGGCGCCGACGGCAGCGCCGAGCGGGTGAGCGCCGACTCTGCCGGGGACTGGTCCGACACCGCTTGGGCCTTCTACCCCAAGCTGCGCGACGACCGGCCTGTCAGAGTCGGCGACCTGCTGGGGGTGGCACGGCGCGGCGCGGGCGCCGACCTGGCGCGGTTCGCCGTGGCAGGGCTGCTGACGGCCGGGCTGGCCCAGGCGCCCGCCATCGCGCTGGCCTCGCTCACCGACTGGGCGCTGCCGTTCGCCCGTGCCGGCGCCGTCGCCGCCATCCTGGTGACCCTCGGCGTGCTGGGCATCGCCGCGATGGTGCTCGCTGCCTTCGGGGGCGCCATGTTCACGCGCGTCGAGGCCCGGGTGGGCGCCCGCCTCAGCGCGGCGGCCTGGGACCGGCTGCTGGCGCTGCCGCTGCCGTTCTTTCGCGACGAGGTGGCGGGAGAGCTGGCCGTGCGCATGGCGACGTTCCAGCACCTGCGCGACCTGATCTCGGGCGCCGTCGCCAGCGTGGTGGCATCCGCGGTGTTCCTGCTGCCCACGCTCGGCGTGCTGTTCCTCTACGACGCGGTGCTGGCTGCCACCGCCATGGCGATGACGGCGGTGGCCCTGGCGGTCACCGTCGGGCTGGGGCTGGCCCAGATCCCCCACCAGCGCCGCTGGCATGCCGCGGTGCGCACGCTGTCGGGACGCCTGTTCCAGTTCATCGGCGGGATCGCCAAGATCCGCGCCTGCGGGGCCGAGTCGGCGGTGTTCGCCTCGTGGGCCGAGTCGTACCGCGACAAGCAGCTCGTCGAGATCCGCGGCTCGCGCCTCAACGAGCATCTGGCGGCGTTCGGCGCAGCGTTTCCCTTTGCGTTCACGGCGCTGCTGTGCGCGGTGGCCATCGGCCGGGGCGACGGCATCACCGCCGGCGACTTCGTGGTGGTGCTGACCGCATCGCTCACCTTGTATGCCGCGGTGGCCGGCCTGGGCCAGATGGTCGGCGCGCTGGCCGAGGCATTCACCTCCTATGAGCAGATCTCCCCGGTGCTCGCGGCGGTGCCCGAGCGGAGCGAGGCGACGCTGACGCCCGTGCGGCTCGAGGGCGGCGTGGAGGTGGACCAGGTGAGCTTCCGCTACGGCGCCGATGCGCCGCTGGTGCTCGACAAGGTGACCGTGTCGGCTCGCCGCGGCGAGTTCGTGGCCGTCGTGGGCGCCTCGGGCTCGGGCAAGAGCACGCTGGTGCGGCTGCTGCTGGGCCTCGAGACGCCGGAGCGGGGCGCGGTGCACTTCGACAACCGCGACCTGCGCCACCTGGACGCGGGCTCGGTGCGCCGCCAGATCGGCGTCGTCCCCCAGGAGTGCGGGCTCCAGCCGGGAAGCCTGGCGGAGAACATCATCGGCATGGCCGACGATCTCACCCTCGATGACGCGTGGACGGCCGCCCGGCTGGCCGCGGTGGACGCGGACATCGCCGAGATGCCGATGCAGATGATGACCCAGGTGGGCGACCGGGCCGGCATCTTCTCGGGCGGCCAGATCCAGCGCATCCGCATTGCCGCCGCGCTGGTGCGCAGCCCGCGCATCGTGATCTTCGACGAGGCGACGAGCTGGCTCGATGCGCCCAGCCAGGCAGAGGTGATGAGCGCCATCGAGCGGATGGACATCACCCGCATCGTGATCGCGCACCGTCTGTCGACGATCCGCCAGGCCGGGCGCATCTATGTGCTCGACGGCGGCCGTGTCGCCCAGGTCGGCGGCTTCGACGAACTGCTGGAAGCCCCCGGGCCGTTCCGCGGACTGGTGCAGCGCCAGCTGCTGTGACCTCGACCGCTCCCGGCTGACCGTCGAAGCCCGCAGTCGCGCGAGACCATGGTCACGAGTGAACACCAGCGTGCGATAATCTTGCAGCCAGCAACAGGAGGTGCCAGACATGAGCAACGCCGAACAGCAGCAGAATGCATCGGGCGAAGAGGCCGAGCGGGAATTGAGCGAAGACGAACTCGAAGCAGTCCGAGGCGGCGGCTCGAAGATCGCGCCGGAGTCATCCGCACAAAGCGGCCCGTCGCTTCCAGGTGTCGGCGGTCAAGACCCCAACTACACGCCTCCCTCGTACCTGCCTACTCCAGAGGTAGAGCTTGCGAGCCTGGAGCCGCTCTCTTCCAGCGAGTAACCCACCGATCGGTCCGCATCGTCTCTGGGCGGCACACACAGATTTCGTGCGGCCGCTGACGGATACCGCAAGCACGGGTAGTAGATTGCGCCGTGGCAAAGCCAGCGTCCTGAGCCGTGCCGCGCATGGCGCGGCTCAGGGACTGGCATGATGCGGTCGGTCCGCATCTCGTAGCTGTTCAGGAGGCTGCACACTATGGAACTCGCACAGGAGCGGGACGCAGGGACGAACGTGATCAGGCCCGTGGGGCGCGTGGACGGATCGAACTCTGCCGACCTCCACGAATCGCTCACCGCAGCCCTGTCCGACGAGGACAGCCGCGTCATCCTGGACATGGGCGGCATCGACTACATCAGCAGCGCCGGCCTGCGCGTCCTGCTGCTGATCGCGCAGCATCTCGGCGCCGCTTCGACCCCGTTCGCCGTCTGCTCGCTCGCTGCCTCGGTCGACGAAGTGTTCCGCATCAGCGGCTTCAACCAGATCATCCAGGTGTTCGGAACGCTCGACGAAGCGAAGGCACAGCTGGCGTAGCTGCGCCCATGTCCGAGCCCTGGCGCATCCTCGTCGTCGACGACGAGCCCGACCTCGAACCGCTCGTCCTGCAGCGCATGCGGAGACAGATCCGCAGCGGCAAGTACCAATTCGAGTTCGCCGGCAACGGCCTGGAAGCGCTCGAGAAGCTGCGTGCCGACGACACCATCGACTTGGTGCTCTCGGACATCAACATGCCCCAGATGGACGGGCTGACCCTGCTGTCGCAGCTCAGCTCGCTCGATTCCGACCTGCGGGCTGTGATCATCTCCGCGTACGGTGACATGGGCAACATCCGCACGGCTATGAACCGGGGCGCGTTCGACTTCGTCACCAAACCTGTCGACTTCGACGATCTGCAGATCACGATCGACCGCACCGTCGAGCACCTGCGCCAGTGGCGGGAGGCAACCGCCTCGCGAGACAAGCTGGTAACGCTGCAGAACGAGCTCGACATCGCCACGAACGTTCAGCAGTCGATCCTGCCCACCGACTTCCCGATGACGGCGAGCTACGAGATCAACGCCAACATGGTGCCGGCGCGCAATGTCGGGGGTGACTTCTACGACTACGTCGGCGTTCCCAGCGACCGGATGTTCGCGACCGTCGCGGACGTCTCCGACAAGGGCATCCCTGCTGCCCTGTTCATGATGTCGAGCCGGACTGCGCTCAAGGGCGCCGCCATCGGCACCGGCTCGCCGCGTGAAGCCCTGATCGAGGCCAACCGGGTGCTGCAGGCCGACAACCCGACGCTCATGTTCGTCACCGTGATCATGGCGGTCTACGACCCGCACAACGGCGGGGTGACGTACTCGAGCGCAGGGCACGATCCGCCGGTGGTCATTCGTGCCGACGGGACTGCCGAGCGACTGCCTGCCATGGGAGGCATCGCCTTGGGCGTAGCACCCGAGGAGATCTTCAAGACGAACCTGAAAGAGCACACGTTCGTGCTCGATCCCGGCGAAACCCTCCTGCTCTACACCGACGGCATCAGCGAGGCCATGAACGTCGACCACGAAGAGTTCGGCACGGCCCGACTCCTCGAACTCTTCGTCGGCAACCCGCCGACGAGTGCCGACGAAGCGATGACCGCCGTGTTCAACGCCGTGACCGAATTTGCCGGAGAAGCCCCCGCCTCAGACGACATCACCTGTCTGGCACTGCACCGGAATGCCTCATGAGACGTTCGCTGAACATCACGCCCGTGCCCGGCGCTGCGGCAGCCGAGGCGCTGCCGCGCATCGTGGCGTTCGTGGAGGAGATGGCCGAGCTGGACGACTGGGCGCCCGACCTCGTGCTCCGGTCGAACCTCATCCTGGAGGAGCTCATCCTCAACACCTTGACGCACGGCCGCACGAGCGGCCTCAGCGACATCGAGATCACCTTGGAAAGCGGCCCCGACTCGGTTGCGATCACCTTGGTCGACGACGGCGCGGCGTTCGATCCCCTGACCGACGAGACCGCCCCCGGTACCGATCTGCCGCTGGCGGAGCGATCCATCGGCGGGCTGGGCCTGCACCTTGTGCGCACGATGGCCGAAGATCTCACCTACCAGCACGCGGACGGCAAGAACCACCTGTCGCTGGTCGCACGCTCTGGCATCTGACGGCACGCCCATGCGCCTGCGCCAGCGTCTGGGTTCGCAGAGGCGCACGGGCGCCACGGCGGCAGCCCGCGCCGCCGCCTCGGCTGCGGCCCTTGCGATTGCCGCTGCCGCCCTGCTTGGCGCATGCAGCAGCCCCGCAGGCGGTCCGAGTTCCGGCAACGACGGGGCGGGCGGCGCACCCGCGACGCCGGCGCGCCCCACCGTTCCCGACGCCTTCAACGACGAGACCGGCGTCTACCCCGATCGTGTGGTGTTCGGGCAATCGGCCGCACTGAGCGGGCCGGCAGCCGAGCTCGGCGCCGGGATGCGCCTCGGGATCCTGGCGGCGTTCGAGGAGGCCAATCGGGCCGGGGGCGTGAACGGGCGGCGGCTCGAACTGAGATCGCTCGACGACAGGTACCGACCCAACGATGCCGTCGCCAACACGTCGGCGCTCGTCGAGAGCGGCGACGTGTTCGCGCTGATCGGCGCCGTCGGCACGCCGACCTCGCGCTCGGCGGCACCGGTGGCCGCCGCAGCCGCCATTCCCTACGTGGCGCCCTTCACCGGGGCCGGTTTCCTGCGGGACGACACGTGGACCAACATCGTCAACCTGCGTGCCTCCTACGCCCAGGAGACCGAGGAAATGGTCGAGCGCCTCACCGCCGACTTGGGCATCGAGCGCATCGCGGTGCTCTTCCAGGACGACTCGTTCGGCCGTGCAGGCTACTTCGGAGCGCTCGCAGCGCTCGAGCGGCGCGACATGGAACCGGTCGCTATCGGCTTCTACCCCCGCAACACGACGGCCGTCAAGACAGCCCTGCTGGATCTGAAGGCCGGCGATCCCGAGGCCGTGATCATGGTCGGCGCGTACGAGCCCGTGGGCACCTTCATCTCGTGGGCGCGCAACACCGGCTTCGATCCTGTCTTCATCACGCTGTCGTTCGTCGGCGCGAACGCTCTCGCCGACCAGCTGGGCGCCGTCGGCGAAGGCGTGCTGGTCACCCAGGTCGTGCCGTTCCCGTTCGACGACTCCACGCCCATCGTCGCGGCCTACCAGGCCGCGCTGGATCACGTGGGGACGCTGCATGCCGACTTGGAGCAGGTGGATGCCGATCCGGTGCCGGGCTTCGTGTCGCTGGAGGGCTACATCGCGGGCAGGCTCGCCATCGCCGGACTCGAACGATGCGGCGACTCGGTGACCCGCCGTTGCTTCCTCGACGCCATCCTGGGTGCCGATCAGGTCGATATCGACGGCTTCGTGCTCGACTTCGGCGACGGCGAGAGCACCACCGAGGACAATCAGGGCTCCGACGCCGTCTTCGTCACCCAGATCGGGCCTGACGGCGCGTACCGCCTCATTGACACGCTGACGAGCACCGAGCCATGACCGACACGGCCTCCGCCGAAGCGCCGAGTCCGGACGGCGGCGGCAGCGCGCCTGGGACCAGCCGTGCGCGTGAGCACCGCAAGCCGGCGATTCACCTGCGGATCTCGACGCAGATGTACGCGGGCATCGCCGTGCCGTTGCTGCTGACGCTGGCAGCGAGCGTCGTCGCATGGATCTCCTTCACCCGAGTCGGCGAGGCAGAGCAGCAGGTCACCCAAGGGGCGATTCCCGAACTCGACGCGGCGCTCGGCGTTGCCGAGGCCAGCAATCGGCTGGTGGCCGGCGGACCGCGCCTGACGTCTGCCGAGCGCCACGACTACGAAGCCGTCGTCGCCGAGATCGCCGCCGCACGCCGCGAGTTCGAGGCACAGCTCGACCTGCTGTGGAACCGCGGCGCCGGCTCGATGTGGCTCGGCGAGATGCGCAGCGATGCAGCGCGGCTCAGCTCCAACATCGACGCGATCGAAGCTGAGATGCCCGAGTACTACGCATTGCTCGCGCTGGCGCAGACGGTGCAGGCCGACGCCGACGCTGCTGTGGGCGAGCTGACGAGCCAGATCGTGCCGGCGCTCGACGACCAGCTGTTCTTTCTGGTCCAGGGACGGCGGCAGCTGTGGACTCCGCCGGCGCCGGAATCCATCCACCGATCAGAGTCCGAGGTGCTGACCTACCGCCGCTGGTCGGCGCTGAGCGGCGACGTGTCGCAGGCCGACGCGCTGCTCGCGAGCGCGTTCAGCGCATCGGACTCCGCGCTGATCGAACCGCTCCGAGAGAGCTTCGAATCGGCTCGGGACCGCATCGAGATCAACCTCGCGGCACTGGACGAACCTGCCGCAGACGACCTGCGCCCGACGGTGAGCCGGCTGATCGAGCTCGGCCTCGGCGACGGCGGGGTGTTCGACGTGATGTTCCGCACCCTGCAGATCGCCGAGAACCAGCGCTCCCTGCTGGCCCAGAACCAAGCGCTGGGCGTGGGCTTGGTCAACGAGATCGAGTCGCTCGTCGGCGCGGTGCAGACCAGCGTGGACGCCGCCACTGCGGCGTCGGCGCGGGCTGTCAGCACCGGCCGCGTGCTGCTCGTCGTGATCAGCATCGCCGGCGTCGTGGGCGCGCTCGCGTTCAGCTGGCTGTTCGTCGGGAGACGGATCTTGCGTCGCGTCGCCGGGCTGTCGGACCGCATGCGGGCCTTGGCCGGCGGCGACCTCGAGACGCCGGTCGAGACCGGTGGCCGCGACGAGGTGGCCGAGATGGCGAACGCGCTCGAGCAGTTCCGCCAGGCCGCGCTGGAGGTGCAGCGACTGAACTTGGTCGAAGAGCTGGCGGGCCAGCTGAGCGAGCGCAACGCGCAGCTCTCCCAGACGCTGGCCGACTTGGACCGCGCGCAGGACCAGATCGTGGCCAACGAGAAGCTGGCCGCCCTCGGCGAGGTGACTGCCGGCGTCGCCCACGAGATCCGCAACCCGCTGAACTTCGTCAAGAACTTCGCCGAGTCGTCCGATGAATTGCTCGAAGAATTGCTCGAGGCCATCGCAGATCCGGCGCCGGCCGACGATCAATCCGACTACATCGCCGAGATCACCGGCGACCTCAAGGAGAACCTGACTCGCATCCGCGGGCACGGCGACCGGGCGAATCGCATCGTGGAGAGCATGCTCATGATGGGCCGGGGCGGCGGCGAGTCACGCCCCGTGGAGATCAACGCCCTGCTCGAAGAGCACGCCATGCTCTCGTACCACAGCGCCCGAGCGCAGGACGCCGACTTCAACGTGACCATCGAGCGCGACTTCGATCCCGAGCTGGGCGAGCTGGAGGTGATCCCGCAGGACATGGGCCGGGTGTTCTTGAACTTGGTGAGCAACGCCGGTTATGCGGCCAACAAACGCTGGAGAGACCTGGGCGGCGAGGCAGGCAAGATGGTGGCGCTGGACGACGGCGCGGGCGAGCCGTACTTCCCGACCATCTGGCTGAGCACCCGCAGAACCGACGAGTCTGCGGTGATCGCGGTGCGCGACAACGGCACCGGCATGCCGCCCGATGTCGTGCAGCGGATCTTCGAGCCGTTCTTCACCACCAAGCCCACCAACGAGGGCACAGGGCTGGGCCTCGCGATGTCGAACGACATCGTGCGAGGCCACGGCGGGCAGATCAGCGTGGAGAGCGAGCCGGGCGCCTACACCGAGTTCACCGTGGAGCTGCCGCTTGAGCGCGCTGCTCCCGTCGAGACCGAAGAGCCGACCAGCGGCGCCAAGTAGCGGCCGGTATGCGACTCGGGCGTCGCGGCGACCTGTTCGGGCGTCCCGGCGGCCACGACGGTGCCACCGCCGATGCCGCCTTCAGGACCCATGTCGACGATCCAATCGGCGGTCTTGATCACATCGAGATTGTGTTCGATGACCACCACGGTGTTGCCGCCCGACACGAGCCGGTCGAGCACTCCCAGCAGGCGCCGGATGTCCTCGAAGTGCAAGCCGGTAGTGGGCTCGTCGAGGATGTAGATGGTGTGGCCGGTCGACCGTTTCGACAGCTCGCTGGCGAGCTTCACCCGCTGCGCCTCGCCGCCAGACAGGGTGGTGGCGGGCTGCCCGAGCCGGATATAGCCCAAGCCCACATCCACGAGGGTCTGCATGTGGCGGCGGATGGGCGGCTGGGCCGAGAAGAACTCCAGGGCGTCCTCGCACGGCATGTTCAGCACGTCGGCGATGGTCATGCCCTTGAACCGGATTTCGAGCGTTTCGCGGTTGTAGCGGGCGCCCTTGCACACCTCGCAGGGCACGTACACATCGGGCAGGAAGTGCATCTCGATCTTGATGGTGCCGTCGCCCGAGCAGGCCTCGCAGCGCCCGCCCTTCACGTTGAAGCTGAATCGGCCCGGCAGGTAGCCCCGCACCTTCGCCTCGTTGGTGGCCGCGTAGAGCTTGCGGATGTGGTCGAAGACGCCGGTGTAGGTGGCCGGATTGGACCGGGGCGTGCGGCCGATCGGCGACTGGTCGATGTCGATGACCTTGTCGAGCGCCTCGACGCCTTCGATCGCCGTGTGCAGGCCGGGCACCTGCTTGGACGAGTAGATCCGCTGCATCAGCGCCTTGTAGAGGATCTCGTTCACCAGCGTGCTCTTGCCCGAGCCCGACACCCCGGTCACGCAGATGAAGCAGCCCAAGGGGAACTCCACGTCGATCTTGCGCAGGTTGTGCTCGCGTGCGCCTCGCACAGTGAGGCGGTCGTCGCCGCGGGGCCGACGCTGGGGCGGCGTCGGGATCTCCCGGATGCCGGACAGGTACTCCCCCGTCACCGAGCCGGGCGCGGCCGCCAGCCCGTCCACCGGCCCGCTGTAGACGATCTCTCCGCCGTGCTCGCCGGCGCCTGGGCCAATGTCAACCACCCAGTCCGCAACCGAGATGGTCTCCAGATCGTGCTCGACCACCAGCACGGTGTTGCCGAGATCGCGCAGGTGCAGCAGCGTGTCGATCAAGCGGCGGTTGTCGCGCTGGTGCAGCCCGATTGACGGCTCGTCGAGCACGTACAGCACGCCTTCCAACCCGCTGCCGATCTGGCTCGCCAACCGGATGCGCTGAGCCTCGCCGCCTGCCAGCGTCGCCGCCGAACGGTTCAGCGTCAGGTAGTCGAGGCCGACATCGAGCAGGAAATTCAGCCGTGCATCGATCTCCTTGATGATCGGTGCGGCGATAATGCGCTGCCGCTCGGTGAGGTCCAGGCCGTCGACGATCTTCGCTGCCTCGCCGATGGATGCCGAACAGAGCTCGAAGATGTTCCGGCCAGCGACACGCACAGCCAGCGACACCTCGTTGAGCCGCGCACCGTGGCAGGTCCCGCATGGCACCTCGCGCATGTAACCCTCGATGCGGTTGCGCGACCAGTCGCTCTCGGTGTCGGCATGGCGGCGGCGCAGGAATGGGATGACGCCCTCGTAGCGGGTGGTGTAACTGCGCGAGCGGCCATAGCGATTGCGGTAGCGCACCGTGATCTGCTCACCGGCAGGCGCTCCGGTGAGCAGCAGCGTGCGCTGGCCCGCTTCCAGCTCGGCCCACGGCACATCGAGCGGGATGCCCTGCTGCTCGCCGACCGCCTCGAGCAGCCGGGTGAACCACTTGCCGGTTGCTCCCGCCCACGGGGCGAGCGCGCCAGCCGCCACCGACAGCTCCGTGTTCGGCACCACCAGCTCGGGATCCACCTCGTACCGGGTGCCCAGGCCATCGCACGTCTGGCAGGCGCCGTACGGGGAATTGAACGAGAAGTTGCGGGGCGCCAGTTCCTCGAATGAACGGCCGCTGCTCGGCGAGAACAGGTGCTGACTGAACGTCAGCATCTCCGATTCGTCGGCCTCGCCGTTGCCGGACGGGACCTGGTGAATCCACACGTGGCCGTCCGCCAGCCCCAGCGCAGCCTCGACCGATTCGGCGAGGCGCTGGGAGACATCGCCACGCATGATCAGCCGGTCGACGATGACCTCGATGTCATGGTTGACGTAGCGATCCAGTCGCTCGATCTCATCGGTGCTGCCTAGCTCCAGCACCTCGCCGTCGACTCGCACACGGGCGTAGCCCTGCCGGGCGAAGTCGCCGAGCTGCGTGTGATAGTCGCCCTTGCGTCCGCGCACCACCGGGGCAAGCACTTCGAAGCGCGAGCCTTCGGCGAGTTCCATGATCCGGTCCACGATCTGCTGCGCCGTCTGTCGCTCGACGATCTCGCCCGTCTGCGGGTCGTGCTGGATGCCGATGCGGGCGTAGAGCAGCCGCAGGTAGTCGTACACCTCGGTGATCGTTCCGACGGTGGAACGCGGGTTGCGGCTGGCGCTCTTCTGGTCGATGGAGATCGCCGGCGACAGCCCTTCCAGAAAGTCCACGTCGGGCTTGTCCATCTGGCCCAGGAACTGGCGTGCATAGGCCGACAGCGATTCGACGTAGCGCCGCTGCCCCTCGGCGTAGATGGTGTCGAAGGCCAGCGACGACTTGCCGCTGCCTGACAGCCCGGTGAACACGATCATGCGGTCGCGGGGCAGCTCCACATTCACATTGCGCAGGTTGTGCTCGCGCGCCCCGCGGACGATCAGCCGCTCACCCATCCTGTCGCCCGCCCATTCGGGCCGAGCCTACCTGTGCACCCGCCGGTCATCCCGGACACAAACACAAGTTCGTGCGCCGTCGCAAGTCCAGGGAACCTGTGGCTGTAACCGGCAGAAGTAGGGTCGCGTCATGCCACATGAAGTACAAGGTGTCGTAGCCGCAGCGGTCGGCGAGCCGGTCACGGTCGAGACGATCGTGGTCCCCGACCCCGGTCCGGGCGAGGTGATCGTCGACGTCCAAGCGTGCGGCGTGTGCCACACCGACCTGCACTACCGCGAGGGCGCCATCAATGATGAGTTCCCGTTCCTGCTGGGGCATGAAGCCGCAGGCGTGGTGTCGGAAATCGGCGATGGCGTCACCAATGTGGGCGTCGGCGATTTCGTAATCCTGAATTGGCGGGCCGTCTGCGGCAACTGCCGGTCGTGCGACCGCGGCCGCCCCTGGTACTGCTTCGCCACGCACAACGCATCACAGAAGATGACT
>NZ_JAPYOK010000056.1:0-14715 GCF_028283155.1 Candidatus Poriferisodalis multihospitum
TGCACACGCTGCACCCATGATGATCGGCCCGCCATCATGAGACCGGTCAGCGAACAGAAAGGCGCCCGTCATGCCACAACCTCCCAGCCCCTATGACTTCCTTCCTGCAGTCGCGTCGTTCGAGGTGCGAAGCGACGACGTTGCCGAGGGGCAGATGCTCCCGATGCCGCAAGTTTCGGGCATCTTCGGCGCCGGCGGCGAGGACCGGTCCCCGCACCTGTCGTGGTCGGGCGCGCCCGAGGGAACCCAGAGCTATGCCGTGACCTGCTTCGATCCCGACGCGCCGACCGGCAGCGGTTTCTGGCACTGGGTGGTGTTCGACATTCCCGCCTCATGCGCCGAGCTCGCCTCAGGTGCCGGCGACGCCGAAGGCAGCGGGCTGCCCGACGGTGCCAAGCAGCTTCGCAACGACGCGGGACTGTCGGGCTACCTGGGCTCGGCGCCGCCGGCCGGCCACGGCCCGCACCGCTACATGTTCGCCGTGCACGCGCTGAGCGTTGCCTCGCTGCCGATCGACGAGAACGTCTCGCCGGCAATCTGCGGCTTCAACATGTTCGGCACCACGCTGGGCCGCGCCCTCCTCACGCCCATCTACGAACAGAGCTAGCCATGGCGGCCGGAAGCGCCCACAGCGGCGTTCCGGCCCCACCGGCTCGAGCGAATGGCCTTGCGATGCGCCGCCTCGCTCGGAATGACGACGTGGGGGAACCGTGCTTGAGGACGATCACGATCTGACCGACGATGATCTCGCTGCCCTCGAGGTCATCTACCGCGTCATGTGGGAGGACGAGGGCGCCGGGCTGCACAAGCATGTGGCCCGCAGCTTTCGAGCGTGGGCTCAGACGCAGCATCCGCATCTCGACGTGGCCGACGTCGAGGGCGACGGCGGCGACGACGGCCAGATGGCGCGGGAGAACGGCAGCCGCGTCGACCTGACGCGGGCCACCAGGACGAACGGCGGTGTCACGACGACGACATTGGAGCTCACACAGCACGCCGCACTGGGCAGGTCGGTGGTCACGATCCGGGTTCTCAGCGGCAATGGCGAAGCCTGGGTTTGGGTGGATGTCGAGGCGCCTCACATCGCTGCGACGCCGGGGAGCCTCGGTGCGGCCGACCCGGGGGTCCCCGCTGCGCCCGGTACCGACTCCGGGCAGTCGCGCTGGGCCCAGCTCCGCTCGACGGGAGCGGAGTCGCTGGTGTCCGAGTTGCTTGACACCGCCCACCGCCGGGGCGGGCGGCCTCACCTCGGCCGTGAACCGCTCACGACCTCGCCGGTTCCTGTCCGTGATGCCGAGCACGCCAAGGCCATCCGCAATGCGGTCTTGTCGCCCGATCGACCGGTGCCGTACCTCGTGCTGGCGTGGGATCCCATCAACCCGAACACGGCACTGGGCGACATGACCCGGCGAGCGCAGAGCGCGGCTTCGCAGGTCGCCGGCTTGGCTCGCGTCTTTGTCATGCCGCTGGAAACGCTGACACCGTTCCAGCGCCTGATCGGCGGCGAGATGGACCTCGAGCCCGGCGAGGCCCGGCTGTACCTGCCCGGTGAGCACGAGCCGCACCGGCACCGCACGCTCGCCAAGGAAGTGGTGCGTTCAAGCCCGCATCAAGCCGGCCGCTGGGCAAGCCAGCTGTTGAGCCTGGCCATGGTCGAACGCGAGCCGCCGACGCTCTTCAGCCAATCCCAAGCCGAGCTCGGCAGCCAGCGCAGGGCACCCGAACTTGCCTCGGGCTCTGGCTTGCACGAGCGCATCGAGGCGCTCGAATCTGAGCGTGACGATCTGTGGGAAGCGTTGTTCGAGACGCGCGAGCAGCGACAGGCAGCCCGGGATCAGCGTGACGAGATGTCGCAGCAGGTGCTCGACATGCAGGACGAGCTTGAGCTGGCGCAGCTCCGGACTGAAGAGCTCCAGGAGAAGCTCATCGACAAGGAGGACCAGATGGTGGAGATGCTGGTCCGAGTCGGCGAGGCCGGCACCCCGATGGTGACCGACGCCGCGGGCAGGAAGTACCCGCCGGTGACCTCGGTGAGCCACGCGCTGCAGCTGGCACGGGCCAACCTCGTCCGGGTCGAGATCCCGCCCGAGGTCGACCAGCACGTCGCGGAGCTCGACAACTCGATCGAGGCGCGGTCATGGGCCCGCAGCGTCTTCGACGGGTTGCTCGCGCTGGAGGCCTACGCCCACTCAGGCGCCGAGTTCGGCGACTTCCGGGATTGGTGCAAGTCGAGCAAGCACCCGCGCAAGTGGTTCGCGAATTCGAAGAAGCTGGCGATGCGCGAGTCCGAAGAGGTGATGAGGCGATCCGAGCTTCGGCGCCTGCGGGACATGCCGGTGTCGGCGCGCGTCAGCGACGCGGGCCACATCGTCATGGAGGCGCATCTCAAGCTCTCCAACGGCGGCCTGGCGCCGCGGCTCTATTTTCATGACGACACCGGCCGCATCACCGGCAAGGTGCATGTGGGCTATATCGGCCCGCACCTGCCCACCAAGCGCTTCAGGTCCTGACATAAACCTCATCGTCAGCAGATAGTTGGCGATGGACTCGTTGCGGGAACGCGCTGACCCACCTGCTCGAACACTGTCGGGTGTCATGTGGTTTGGAAGCGAGCCCGGACTGGTCAGTTCGGCCCTGTCTTCGAAGACGTCTAGCTGAATCTTGGATCCGGTAATCGCGTAGTCGCGATGCGCGACTGCGTTGGTCAGGGCCTCCCGCAGTGCTTCGATCGGAAGCAGATAGCGGTCTGTACGCAGCAGCTCGCTGTAGGTCTCGAAGCGTCCGAGCGTCTGGAACCAAGCGAGTGCGCGTGTCAACTGCTCATCGAGTCGCCCAGTGGCGCCGCTGACGACGAGAGGTGGTGCGGCGCGGTCGGCACCCGCGTATGCAGCGCATTCGATCCGGAAACTCGCCGTCTGGGGATAGCGCTGCGGCTCGGTGCCAAATGCCAGCACTCCATACAGTGTCGGTCGTAGCTGGCCCCCGACGTCAACTAGGACGCTTCGATTGCGCAAGTCGTCATCGGCGTACGGTTGAGGTTCTTCTTCGGTCTCGATGCCGAGTTGTCGCAGATATGCACGGAAGGCGCCGAGATCGATGTCGCCGCTTGTAGCAGCTTCGATCGTCCGCTCCTCGGTGAGTATGTAGCCGAACAGGTTGTACAGGTCCTGCAGCTCTGATGGTGACGGTTCAACGCTGCTGCGACCCCGGCGGACCCACACCCGGCCGTCGTAGCGCATCGGCTCGAATCCACGTAGGCGCGGTACCTCGATCCAATGGACCCAGCCGAGGGGATCCTCGTGGCGACCGAGACGCGCGCTGACGGGCGAACTGCACCCGGTTTGCAGGAAGGAAGTCAAGCGTTCTTGGACCTGCTCGCTGTCCTCGGCGACGCCAATGACATGTCGGGAGTCGCTTACCCCGAGCACGACGAGACCGCCGTCGGTGTTCGCGAACGCACAGATCGTCTTTCCGACTTTGTCCCTGTCCCGGAAGTGAGGCTTGAACTCGGTGAACTGGTCTTCGCCGACAGCGATCCGATTGAGAATGTCGGTCCATTGCATAGCTGCTGTCCAAAGTTGCTCAGAAGCCGTATTTGAGCCGGCGCAGTCGGAATGCCTCATCACCGCCGTCGACGCTCTGCACGATCGCGTCGCGCACCGTCGGGTCTTCGATGGCCCCAGCGCATGCGATGTAGCCGTGCTCGCCTTCAGCATCGAGTTGGATGACTTGATCGGCATCGCCGTTCACGACGATGTTCGCATTGTGGGTGGCCACGATGACTTGACGACGCCCCTTGAGGCGATGAAGTGCTGGCAGAAGGGTTTCGAACAGAAAGCGATTGTCGAGTTCGTCTTCGGGTTGGTCGATCACCAGCGGGCGGCTGTCGCTCGTGGCCAGCAGTAGTGACAGCAGCAGGTTGACGCGCTGCCCGCCGGAGAGCTTGTCGAGCGGGCGGAAGCTCTGGTCGGACGTCTTGAACTCAAGCAGGTAGCGATCGAGGCAGCGCAGCGCCGCGAGTTCTCGGCGCTTGGCCGGAGTCATGCACCGGCGAAAAGTCTGCTGGACGGTGCTGCTCATACCAACCTTTTCCAGGCTGCGTTGGTCGAGGCGCTCCAGCAGCTCTTGGGGCGAGGGACGGCGCGTGCCATCGTTGTCGTTCCACCAGCGGGTAATGCCACGCTGGCCGAGACTCAGGATGAAGTCCTCTAGCGGTGCTGGGCGGCCGTCGTCGATGCGCCGTCCCGCGAGGTGCCCATCGAATTGCTCATCGACGGTTCGCAGGATCTCGTCGAAGAGTCGACGGTGCTCGTCGACAAGCTCATGTCTTGACTGCAGCGTGCTGTCGAACGACGCCTTGAGGTCACTCGATGTAGCACGCAGGCCATCCAAGTTGGCCCGATAGCTGTCCAGCAGAGACGCTCGTGCATTGAGTTCCTGGAATTCGCTGATCCGCGCTCCGTCGAACCCCTCTGCGGCAAGGATGCGATCGACCTGAACTCGCAACTCATCTCGTCGGGATTCGCGTGTCCGCAGGACTTCGGCGACTGTTTGCTGGACCTCGACAAGATTCCTGCGCAGGTCCTGTGCGGCTTCCGACGCCGACCGCCACTCCTCGAGGAGCCGTGCGGTCACGTCATCGCCCGAGTCGTCGAAGTCGGGAAGCGCAACGGCCTCTACTGACGAGACGACTGCGCCAGCCTGAGCGACGACTTCGTCAACGGCATGGGTGACATCGCGCCATGTCGAGGCGGAAGCGGTTGCACTGTTGAAGTCATCGACACCTGCGTCCGAGAACGCGGTGAGCGCGTCTTGCGCCTCTGTGCCGCGCTTCAGTGCTTGCTCGGCCTCTTCAATCTGGTCGTCGAGTTCGGCGAGCCGACGCGCTAGCTGATTGAGTTCGCGGTCATGTTCCTGCAGTCTTCGTTCGCATTGGCCGATGACGTCGGAAACCGAAGCCTTGAGTCGGGCCAGGATCTGCTGCACCGCGTCGGGGTCTTGTGTGAGGCTCTTCAACTCGCCTTGTGCAAAGAACACGGCGGGCCATCTCTCGTGCGCCGGCGCCGTCGGATCCCGGCCCGGACATTCGAGTTCAACCGCTGCCGCACCGGCAAGAAACCGTTCGGTTGCTCGTTCGCTTACCTGCTGTCGGGTCTGAGCATCCTGCGGTAGCGGTGCATCAACATGCACGCGCAAGCCATCGAGCAGAGTGCTCTTGCCGGTCATGCTGCCGCCGATCACGCAGGTCAAGTCGGGGCTGAACTCAAATCGGACTGGCCCGTCTTGGGGTGCCGGGCCAAAGAATGCCGCTCCGCCATCCACCGTTACCGACTTCAACCACGGACGCTCATGCTGCAGAGCATCTGGCGGCTCGTCCAGATCCTGCCATGAACCTTCTTCGTCTAGCTCGTGGCCAATCCGGACGCGGGTGCGCGAGGCGATAAACGCTTGACGCAGGGCCTCGATGGTCGGATTCTCCAACTTCACCCAGACATGACGTTTGCCTATGTCGTCAGCTGAGTGTGCACCGCTGCTGTGGAAGCAGGCCAGTCGGTGTTTCTCGACGAAATCCTTGACCCACGGCTGGCCGAGAAGCGCCTCGTCTGGCAAGGAGTTCATCGGCAATTCCAGAGCCGCCAACTCGCCGGCGTCGAAATCCTCCCTCCCGATATGTTCGCTTGGAGTTCCGAGGAGTCCGGTCTGGCCGAATGCGTCTGGGGCCAAGCTGAGGTAGTCCCAGGTCCGTTCGGCGGCAGCGACTCGATCCTGCCGCCAGTTGTCCCGCAACAATTCGGAGGCTCCGTCCGCTCTGAGCGAGGCGGTGGTGACTTGCTCTCCATTCCACGGGCTCCTGCCCTGCATTACAAGATCGAACAGGCCCAGGTAGCGCTCACAACCAATCTCTGGATCGAAGAGGAAGACGAGATCGAGGCCACCGCGCCCGTCGTTCAACCTTGGCATGAACCCTGGGAAGACGGCGAATATCTGCTGGCGGTAGGGCACCCCGTTGTCCTGGGCCGCCTGGTTCCACGCCTCCACGATGTGCCAAACAGCGCTCAGACCACCGGTCTCGCCGAGGCGCGGGCAGTTCGGGGTGAGTCCGAGCACTTGCACACCGTTCGCAACGGCTGCGTCGAGGAATTGCCGCGCATACTTCTCAAGTTGCTTCGAAGACGGCGAGGTCATGTCGAAATCAGCGGGCGGTTGTACAGCGCCGCCTGGTGCATCGTCGACTGTGTGGATGTGCAGGTCCGCCTTGAACCAGCGTGCGCCCGGGACGTCGCGACGCCAGGTATCTGCGTGCTGGCGCACAAATCCCACGTTCACACCTCCTGACTCGATTTCAATCGCAGTCCTGAGATGCGACGGTACAACCGTGGCGGGGCGCGGTGTTGCTGGATTCGCGCCGACGCAGACTCGCCCGGTCAGTCGCAGGCCTGTCGACCGGTAGCGGCTCAGCCGGCGGTCTGGCGGTCGCCCTGGGGATCGCGGCGCGACACGAACCCGTTGAGATCGCAGGCTTCGCGCACCGGCGCCGACATGTCGTAGGTGCCTGGATCCGCCGCCGTCACCTGCGTCGGAGCCGTTGACGGCTTCGTAGCTGACGTCCATGTCCTTGTTCTGGCCGCTCAGACCGAGCAGCAACGCGTGGGCAGACGTTCAGTAGAAGCACTCGTTGAGCTTGGAGGTCCGCGCCGCGAGCACCTCGATCTGGGGCCGGGTGAGCGAGTTGCGGTCGGACACCACATCTCCCCGCACTCGCTCCATGGGCACGTACTGGGCGTCGGAGAGGATGAACAGCGCCTCGTTCTCCGCCGGCACGGCGCTGAGCGCCTTGATGACGTTGGGCATCTTGATGTCGGCAGTGGGAACCCAGTGGTACTTCACGGCGGCAGGTGCGCCTTCCCGCCCCGGGGGGCCGTCGGCGGGCTCGTCCAGCTCGATGCGCGGCAGTTCCAGCGCGTCGGCAAAGCGATCGACGCAGTTGGACTGCGCGACCAGACCCACCAGCTCCACATAGGCCAGCGGGTCCACGCCGCGATCGATGATCGACTGGTACCAGTCTTCGGTCAGCGTTCCCGGGTGGTTGGTGATGCGCCAGACCGCATCGACCGCAGCGGCCCGCAGCGGGCCGTCGGCGTCGACGAGACCATCGATGCTGCTGGGCTGCACCCACGGCGGCAGCGTGCCGCCGTCGTCGGTGCGGTGGTCGCGGGCTGCGCGCACCTGCCGCACGATCTCGGCCCGCTGCTCGCCGGTCCACCACGTGCCGGGCCGCGACCAGCGCGCCGCGATCTCGCCATGGGCGGCTCTCAGATCGTCCCGGATCGGCAGCTCGGTGTCGTATGTGCGCTGTGGTGCTGTGATGCTCATGGCCGGATCTCCGCTGGTGGGGGCGGGGTCAATTGCCACATGCTGGCACACGTCGAACAGTCACACCGCAGCTATGCGGAACGGCGGGAACCGGCGGTGCGCGCGCCGTTCCGGTTGGCCTACGATCAGCCCCGCAATCTCGCCATGCCGCCGCTCGAGCTGCCCGGCGGGTTGCTTTCGCTTGCACTACCGAACCCCTCAAGGAGCACAGATGCCGACGCCGCAGAAGGCCATCTTCAACGAAATGGGCGCCAACCAGTGGTACGTCCACCTGAGCCGTGTCGAGGGCGCGGATCTCGGCGCGATCACGTCCGTTCTTGCCGACCTGCGGGCAGCGTGCGACGCCGAGGGCATCAACCTGACGCTCGGCTTCGGCCCGGGCCTGCTGCCCGAGCTCACCGACGACGTGCCTGACGACTTCCAGGCTTATGTCACCGTCCAGTCCGAGGACGGCTCGGGGCGTGAGGCCAAGGGCACCCAGGAAGAGCTGTTGCTGTGGCTGAACCACGACGACAAGGACAAGGTGTGGAAGGCGCAGTACGACGCCCGCACCGCGCTGGCGGGCCACATGGCGGTCGCTCGTGAGACGCCCACGTTCATCTACGGCGACTCGCTCGACATGACCGGCTTCAAGGACGGCACCGGCAACCCCGCCGACGAGGACCAGCCGGCCGTGGCCATCGTGCCCGACGGCGACGCGGGCGCCGGCGGCAGCCACATCATCGCCCAGCGCTGGGTGCACGATCTCGACGGCTGGAACGCGCTCTCCGATGAGCAGCAGGAGAAGAACTTCGGGCGCAAGAAGTTCCCCGAAACCGACAAGACCGACAGCCAGGAGCCCTACAGCCACCTGAGCCATGTGGAGCTGCGCGCGGATGGCAACCACGGCAACGAGGGCAGCGACAAGATCAACGAGATCGCCCGGCGCTCCACGCCGTACGCCTTCCACGACGGCACGGTGGGGCTGTACTTCATGGCGTTCTGCAAAGACCAGGCACCGCTGCGGCGCCGGCTGCGCCGGATGTACGGGCTCGACGACGCCAATGGCGTGCGCGATGCCATCACCGACTTCTCGAACCCGGCTTCTGGCTCGTTCTACTTCGCTCCCAGCACCGAAACGCTCGACGCCATCACCGGCTGACTCAACCCTGGTCGCGGAACCATTCGCGGGCTGACATCGAGGCGATCGCTTCCAGGGCCAGGCCGGTGTGCAGGTCATCGGCCATGGCGCGGCGCAGGGGGCGTACGAGTGCGTGGCGGGTGTTGCGCAGCAGGATCGGGTTGAGCTTGGCGAGGTCGGCGGCGATCTCCTGAGCTCGGGCCATGAGGTCGTCGGCGGGCAGCACCTCGCCCACGATGCCGAGCTCGTGGGCCTCGGCGGCGTCGATCTGCTGGCCGGTGAGCAGGAAGTAGCGGCCCCGGTTGGGGCCGAGCAGCAGCGGCCAGACGATCTGCATGCTGTCGCCGGGCACCAGCCCGCCGGGAAAGTGCGGGGCGTCCTGGAAGTAGGCGCCCTCGGCAGCCAGCACGACGTCGCACAGCACCGCGAGTTCCGAATGCACGGTGACCGGGCCGTTCACTGCGGCGATCATCGGCACCTCGATGTCGAGCATCTGGTCGACGAGCCGGTTGCCCTCCCAGATGATGCGGTCCCACACTGTCGCGTTGGCGCGCCCTTCGGCGAGCGCGTTGACCTCGTCGGGCAGCTCGATGAACGAGTCTCCGGTGCCGGTCAGGATCACCACCTTGATGTCACGGTCGGACGCCAGCGCCATGAACAGCTCGGGCAGCTCACGGTGCGGGCGGCCGCCCCATTGCAGCGGCCCGCCGCGGGTGTTCATGCGGACGGTCACCACCCCGGCGTCGTCGCGGGTCACCTCGGCGGTGCGGTATCGGTCTGCGTACTCAGCGAACTCCATGACTTCATGCTCGCAGAACACGGATGACCACGAGAGTGCCAGTGGCTTGCCCGATTACCATCGTTCCGACGGGGACTGCCTGGGGGAGCGCGATGACTGACGTTGCGGATCGAACCGAAGCGGCCGATGGGCCGACGAGAGAGCAGCATCACGCCGAGATGGCCGACTACCTGGCGGGCGGCGTGCAACGAGCCTGCGAGACCGGCAACCGGGGTCCGGTTCGTTTCGGGCCCGATGGCAAGCTGCATCCCGAGATCCTGGAGAATTACTGGAAGCACGGCTTCTACGTGTTCACCGGCGTCGTCGGCCCAGACGAGATTGCCGAGCTCCGGGCCGATGTGGGCGAGGTCATCGAGCGGGCGCCGGTGCGCAAGGGCGAGATCCTCGACCGCCTCGGCCGGCCCGCGCTGGGCCGCGACTACGCAGTCGAGCCGTACATCCACATCGCGCCGCTGTCTGACCCGTTCGGCGGCACCAGCGCCCTCGGCGGCCGCCACCAGGTCCAGATGGACCAGCCGACACCCGACGCCGACGCCCCGCCCGATGTCGTCTACCTCATCTTCGGCATGTGCCAGTCGATGCCCTCCGCACTGCGGCTGTACGGCCATCCCGATCTGATGTCGATCGCCGAGAGCATCAACGGCCCCGACTTCGTTCCCTACAACGACGCCATCTTCGTGAAGGAACCCGGGCTCGGTGGCTCCGTGTCGTGGCACCAGGACGGGGTCACCCACTGGGACAACCCCGACTGGGACATGGGCATCCACGGCTTCAACTTCCAGGTGCAGCTCTATGAGACCACTGCAGCGAATGCACTGTGGGTGGTGCCCGGCACGCACAAGCTGGGGCGCATCGACCTGCGTGCGAAGGTTGCCGACAACGGCGGCAGCACGATGCTGCCCGACGCCATCCCGCTGCTGTGCGAGCCGGGGGATGCGACCGTGGTGAACCGTCACATGGTCCACGGCTCTTATGCCAACACTTCGGCCGATCCGCGGATCTCGGTCACGTTCGGCTTCCATCGGCGCTCGTCCGTCGTCGGCGTGGCAGGTCAACTGCGGGTGCACGAGCGTGACGGCGTGGTCGTCTACGACGAGGAGCGGGTGTTCAAGAGGTCATCGGTGATCGCCGTGGCCATCGACGCCCGGGCGCAGCATCACCCCGGCGAGCGCCGCTACACCTACGCGCCCTTCGTCGGCCTCGAAGACGACTTCCGCTACAACGACGAGACGTTCGAGCGCGTCATCCGCGACTACAACCTCAACGACCTCGCCATCTAGCGCGGCGTTCAGGGCGTCGGCGACAGCGCAGTCACCCCGCGCCGCTCTTCGAGCGTCGGTGGCGTAGCCAATGAACGGAATCGGCCGGTTTGAGCGGCGGCCGGGGAGTTCAAGCTCGTAACCGCGCGGCATGTTCTCGATGAGCCGGCGTCCGAGGTGCACTTCCGGTTCGGCTCGCTCTTGCCAGACGTGCTCAAGAACGACAACACCGGTTGTTCGGCTTGTCTCGGCCCATCGGATCAGCCTTGATCGGCCGGACCAAGCGTCGCACTGAATGCTGACGATTCGATTTCTACGGACTCCAGCAGCGACCCGGGCGCAACTGGCCGCGCCTCCGCGGCCGCGTATCGGCCCCGTTCTGGAAGATATGTCAAAAAATAAAAACTATTAACAATTAATGTCATATAACCGTAATGAGTCTATTCATCTGAGAATGCCTATATGTGACATCTGTTCGTTATATTGAACACATGTTCTCGCACGTGGAGCAGGCGCTCGTGCATCTCAACACCGCCCTCGATGGCGTCGAGGCCGCATCTAGCCAGGCGCTGCGCCGAGCACTGGGTCTCTCGAAGCAACTCCGTAGCCGCGTCGAGTTGCTCGAAGCCAAGGCCGCTGCCGTTGTCGCTCAGCGCGAGAACCACGGCGACGGCGGTGCGGCGCTGGTTCATCAGCACAGCGGCCTGTCGCGCTCAGACGCAGCGCGCAATGTGCGCATCGATGCCGAGCTGACCTCGATGCCCGATGCTTACGACGCCGTCGTAGCAGGGCAAATCAGCCTTGCGAACGCGGCACGTCTCGCACACGCCGCCCGCAAGACAAGCCCAGATGCGGTCGACGGCGACCTCGAGCTGATCGGGTTGGCAAAGACTCTCCCCGTTGACGAGTTCGCTCACGCCGCGCAGCGCTGGACTGCCCGCCATCAAGACGCCGCTGATCTGGCGGCGCAGCAGCGCCGAAACCGGCGCAACCGCCATGTGCGGTTCTGGAACGGCGACGACGGCTCGGTGCAGATGCGGGGCTCATTCGACGCCGAGATGGGTGCCCGAATCCAAGATCGACTGCGTCGGCAGGCCGAAGAGCTTCGCCAAGCAGACCGTCGCCGAGAACGTCACCGTGAAGTCGGCGACGACGCCGGCGCCACCCCCGGCAGCTCGACCGAATCGGCAGCTCGGACCCGCGACCAGCGCATGGCCGACGCCCTCGACACGCTCCTCGCTGCCATACGCGCCGACGACGTGAGCGCAGCGGATGCGACGGCGTCGGGTCAAAGCGGGCGCAAGAGTGCCGCTGCAGAGATCATCGTGCGCGCCGACCTCGAAGCGTTGCTGGGAGAGGCCGGCGGTGTCGCCGAGGTCTGCGGCGTCGGTCCGATCCCGCCCAGCACCCTCGCACGGCTCGCTTGCAACTCAGACGTGTGGATCGAGTTTTTCGGCGATGAGTTCACTCCGCTGTATGAGACGGTCGCCAGCCGGGCACCAACCGCAGCGCAGCGACGCGCCCTTGTTGCACGCGACGGCGCGTGCATTGGCTGTGGGGCGCCGCCGGGCGAGTGCGAGGCGCACCACATCATCCCGGTGAAATGCGGCGGCAAGACCCGTGTCGACAACCTTGTGCTCGTCTGCTGGTCCTGCCACGACCGCATCCACGACCACAACTGGCAGGTCGTTGTCCGAGACGGCCGCTTTCGGCTCGTCCCTCCAAACCCGGCGCACCCCCCGAATCCGGCGCCTTCACGCAAACCCAGACGCTCCCCGCCGGGACGAAGACCGCCCACCGCGACCTCACAGCAAACGCTGCCTTCCATTACCCCGAAAGAGACACAGCCCGCAGCCTGAGCGCAGCTAGCCATCTGAGCCGAGCCGCCGCGGGTATGGCTCGGAGTGTGGGCGGTGGGGTGGCTTGGTGTAGGGACCGGCGGCTGATGCTGGAGGATGCGGGCGGCATGGTGCGCGGGCGACGGGGGGCGTGGATCAGGCTGCAGTTGGCGGGGCGTAGAGCTCGGCGACGACGTCGAGGGCTTGGGTCACCAGTGGCAGCGGTTCGCCGGAGGGGGTGAGCAGCAGCAGCGGGACTGAGGCGGCTGCGTCGGAGATGGGCACGTAGTGCAAGCCTGGCGGCCGGAATGTCTGCACGCTGGCGGGCACGATTGCCAATCCCTCGCCGGCGGCCACGAATCCCAAGATGGTGGTGTACTCCGTCGCCTCGATCATCGGGTCGTAGGCGACGCCTTGGGCGCTGAACATCCCAGCCAACACGGCGTGGAGGCTGGGCGACACCCCACGGTCGAAGCCGATGATCGGCTCTCCGGCCACGTCGCGCAGTGCTGCAGCCGGCTGCTGAGCCAGCCGGTGGGCGCCGCCGGCCGCGAGCAACAGCCGCTCGTGCATCACGAAGGTCGCTTCCACCTGGTCGGCGTCCCCGGCGGCCCTGCCGATGCCCAGATCGATACGCCCAGCACGCAGGGCTCGCACTTGCTCATCCGAGCTCAGGGTGTGCAGCTCGAAGTCGACCCGTGGCCAGCGGCGGCGATACTCAGCCAGCACGCGCGGCATCACCTCGTAGGCGGCCGAGTCCACGAATCCCACCCGCAGGGTGCCGGTCTGGCCCTCTCGACGCTGTTCCATCAGGCGCTCTACGCCGTCCGCTGCTGCGAGCAGCCGCACGGCTTCGGGATAGAGATACTTGCCGGCCTCGGTGAGCGTGACCCGCCGTGTGCTGCGGTCGAACAGGGTGGTATCGAGCTCGCGTTCGAACAGGCGGATCTGCTGGCTCAATGGCGGCTGGGACATGTGGAGCCGATCGGCGGCCCTGCCGAAGTGCAGTTCCTCGGCCACGGCAGTGAAGTAGCGCAGGCGTTGCAGGTTCATGAATGCGACTGATATGGGTTAGCTCTCAATTAATCCTATATTGATACTTTGACTCACCCAGAGCCGTGCTTAACCTGCATGGTGATGAGGGGGAACGGCCGCCTTGGACGGAAGCGTCCGCCCAAGTATTCGGCTGCGGCGCTGGCCTGGAAGGGCCTGCGCGGCGAGAGCTGGCCACGGGTGTGGCGCGACTGCGACCTGAAGCGTTCCTATGACGCAGTGGTGATCGGCGGTGGCGTGCACGGCCTCGCCACGGCCTACTACCTGGCTCGCAACCACGGCATCACCAACGTGGCCGTGCTGGACAAGGCCTACCTCGGCAGCGGCGGCTCTGGGCGCAACACCGCCATCGTGCGCTCCAACTACCTCACCCCCGAAGGGGTGGCCTTCTACGACCGCTCGGTGCACCTGTATGAGCAGATGGCGGTGGAGCTGAACATCAACGTGATGTTCAGCCAGCGGGGCCACCTGACGTTGGCCCACTCCGACGCCTCCCTGCGCACGATGCACTGGCGGGCCGAGGTCAACAAGCTGGGCGGGGTCAACTCGAGCGTGATCGGCCCCGACGAGATCAAGCAGGAGTGTCCGAGCCTCGACACCTCTGACCATCCGCGCTACCCGATCCTGGGCGCCCTGTACCACCCGCCCGGCGGGGTCGTGCGCCACGACGCAGTGGTGTGGGGCTACGCCCGCGCCGCCGACCACATGGGCGTCGAGATGCACCAGAAGACCGAGGTCATCGACATCATCTGCGAAGGCGGCGAGGGGCCCGACGGCAAGGGCGCGGGCGGGCGAGTCACCGGCGTGCGCACGAACCGGGGCGACATCTCCACTCCGATCGTGATCAACTGCACCGCCGGGTGGGCGTCGCTCATCGCGACGATGGCCGGCGTACGGCTGCCCATCACCACTCACCCGCTGCAGGCTGCAGTCACCGAGCCGGTGAAGATGTTCCTGCCGACGGTGGTGGTTTCAGGTTCGCTGCACGTGTATGTGAGCCAGACCGACCGCGGCGAGCTGGTCTTCGGAGCGTCGGTGGATCCCTATGCCAACTACTCGGTTCGCGGATCGCTGGAGTTCACCGAGGGGCTGGCCGGCCATGTGCTGGAGCTGATGCCCGGCGTTTCTCGCATGCGGATTCTGCGCCAGTGGTCCGGATTGTGCGACATGACGCCCGACTACTCGCCGGTGATGGGTCATACGCCGGTGGAGGGTTTCTTGGTGGATGTCGGCTGGGGCACTTATGGCTTCAAGGCGGCCCCGGTCTCGGGA
>NZ_JAPYOK010000057.1:0-40444 GCF_028283155.1 Candidatus Poriferisodalis multihospitum
ACAGTGGGTCGCCGAAACTCGACGATGTCATCGAAGCGCCGCCACAATGCATCGTCGAGCAGCTTCTCGTGGTTCGTGGCGGCGATGAGGATGCTGGGCCCATCGAAGCGCTCGAGCATGTGCAAGAAACTGCTGACGACGCGCTTGATTTCGCCATGCTCTGTCGGGTCGTCGCGTTGTCGACCGAGGGCGTCGAATTCGTCGAAGACGACCACCCATTGAGACGCTCGGGCCTCCTCAAGTATTCGCCGAAGGTTCGCCGACGTTTCGCCCAAGAACGACGACACCACTGAATCGATGCGCACGCTCATGAGAGGCCAGCCGAGTTCGTTGGCAAGTGCCTCTGCCGCGCTGCTCTTGCCACAGCCCGGCGGGCCCCAGAACATCAGCTTGCGCCGTGGCGGCACCCTGTGCTCTGTCAGCAGCTTGCGGTGCTTCGTCTCGATTGCGACCGCCAGGAGAGGGTCCAATGTCCGCGGCGCCAGGACAAGGTCAGCGAACGTCTTGCGCGGCCAGAGAACATCGGCGAGCGGCACATCGTGATCCGGATCGCGAGGTGCCGCCGGCAACGGCACGAGGTCGTTGGCAGAGCGCCGGCTGTCATCTTCGGCGATTCGGCTTCGGAGATCACGAGCGAGCGCAAAGTGCTGCTTTGCTTCTTCCTCTTGGATGATCGTAAGCGCCGCTCGGCGAAATGCGGCGTCGTCCCGAGAGGTATAGGCCGAGAAGATCTGTTTCAGCTCCCTTCCCGCCATGCAGCGCAAGGTACCAGCGCGCAGTCACATAATCGGCAGGCGCGTTGACTGGCGGCGGCGGGCGCGTTGACCCCTCGCCGCCCGCCGGTGCGAAGATGAGGCCGTGCCGAACGGATCAGCCGGCGTCGCTGTGGGCGCTCGTTACCTCGCCGATGTCGTACTGGCCTGCGACGAGGACTTCTCGATGATCGAGCGCGGGGCGGTGGACGTGGGGGCCGACGGGCGGCTCGCGTGGGTAGGGGCAGCCTCGGATGCGCCCGCCACCGATGCGCCGGTGATCGACATGGGCGGCCTGCTGATGCCAGGGCTCGTGAACACTCATGCGCACACGCCGATGACGCTGGTGCGCGGTGCAGGCGATGGGCTGCCGTTGATGGCGTGGCTCACCGACGTGATGTGGCCGCGCGAGGGGCGCCTGCATCCGGAGGATGTGTGGTGGGGCATGACCCTGGGCTGCGTGGAGATGCTGCGCTCGGGCGTCACCACTACATGTGAGATGTACGCCTTTGAGCACGAGGTGATCGATGCGGGCCGTGAGGCCGGCATCCGGCAGGTCATGTGCCCGGGGGTGCTGTCGGTGGCGCACTTGGACGACTCCGGGGGCGTCGCCGATCGCGTGGGCGAGATCGCTGCCGTGCACGACGCGGTGAACGACTCATCGGGCCTCGTCACGATCGGGTTCGCTCCGCACTCGGCGTACGACCTTGGCGTGGGAGCCTGCGCGGAGATCGCCGCCGCGGCGCGCGAGCGAGACGCTCTGCTGCACATCCATGTGGCGGAGACCGCCGATGAAGGCGATGCGCTGGCCAAAGAACACGGCGGTGCCAGCGTGCCGCGCCTGCTGGCCGACGCCGGCGCGCTGGACGGGCGCGTGCTCGCGGCGCACAGCGTTTGGCTCGACGATGCCGATCTCGACATCTACGCGTCGACGGGTGTGGCGGTGGCGCACTGCCCGGTCAGCAACATGAAGCTGGGTTCGGGCGTGGCGCGGGTGCCCGAGATGATCGACCGGGGCATCACGGTCTCGCTGGCGACCGACGGTCCTGCCTCAAATGACGATCTCGACTTGTGGGAGGAGATCAAGATCGCCTCTTTGCTGGCCCGGGTCACCTCGCTCGACCCCACCGTGCTGAGCGCGCAGCAGGTGATCTCCATGGCGACCCGCAACGGTGCGGAGGCGCTTGGCCTGCACACTGGCGTGCTGGAGCCCGGTCGCTGGGCCGACATGATCCGGCTCGACCTCGACGATGTGGCATTCGTTCCGGTCACCTCGCCGCAGGAGCTGGTAGCGCATGTGGCCTGGGCTGGGGGCAGCCGCCACGTCACCGATGTCTGGGTGGGCGGCGAGCGAGTCGTGGCCGGGGGCGTGTGCCTGACGGTCGACGAGTCGCGGGCTCGCTATGAAGTGCAGCATCGGGCGCAGCGACTGGCACAGGAGTCGGGGACATGAGCGAGATGACCGAGGCGAGCGAGATCGGCGAAACCGACCGGACCGACGGCGCGAGCCACGAGCGCCCTCCGGTAGGCATCATCGCCGGGACCGGCTTCTATGAGCTGCCGGGCCTGAGCGAGGCAGCGCACCATGAGGTGCAGACCGATTGGGGCGAGGCTCACGCCATGACCGGCCGCTGGCACGAGCGGCGGATCGTCTTCGTGCCGCGCCACGGAGGCGACCATTCGATCCCGCCGTCCGCCATCAACTACCGGGCCAACATCGCCGCGATCCGGGATCTGGGGGCTACGGCCATCCTCGCCGTGAGCGTCGTGGGTTCGATGGTGCCCGAGCGGGGCACCGGATCATTCCTGCTGCTCGACGACTACTTGGAATTCACCACCGGCCGCGCTGCCACCTTCTTCGACCAGCCGGGGCAGGTCACCCACACCGACATGACGATGCCCTACGACCCGTCGCTGCGTGCTGCTCTGGCCGCTGCCGCTGCGGCCGAGGGCATCGACGTGGCGCCGACGGCGACCTACGTCTGCACGAACGGGCCCCGCTTCGAGACACCCGCGGAGATCCGCATGTACGCCCAGATGGGCGGCAGCGTCGTCGGCATGACCGGCTATCCGGAAGTGGCGCTGGCCCGTGAGGCCGGCATTCCCTACGCCGGTGTGGCCGTAGTGGCCAACATGGCCGCCGGCATGTTCGACGGCGAGATCTCGCACGAGGAAGTCTCGGCGGCGCTCGAGGCCACCGAGGAACCGCTGTTCACTCTGCTCGGCCGCACAGTGTCGACGATCTGACTGCTTGGCCGCAGACGGCTGTGTGCCCTCAATATGGCAGAATATGTGAACAAGTGTTGACAAGCCGATGCAAGAGCGCGCATGACCGATCCGATTAGCGATGCCACGTTCTCCGCCTTGGCGGACCAGACGCGCCGGGCCATCTTGGGCCTGATCGGCGAGCATGGCGAGCTCACGGTGGGGGAGATCGCCTCTCGGTTCGACGGCGTCGGCCGCACCGCGGTGTCGTCGCATCTGCGCATCCTGCGCCTTGCTGGGCTGATCACCGAGCGTCGCGACGGCCGCTACCGGCACTACTCGCTGACCTCGACGCCCGCAGACACGGTCGTCGCCTTTCTCGCCTCCGTGTACCAGAACTCCCTCGAGCAGCTAGCGGACGCGATGAACGAAGCGGTCGCCGGCGCCGGCAGCGGCGACGCTGGCCAGCGAGACGACGAGCTGAGCGCCTAGGGGCTGGCGATGGCTGAACTCGTTCTCAGCAGCGAGGTGCGGCTAGCGGCAGACCCGAGCGAGTTGTTGGCGCTGTTCGGATCCGGCGATCCATCGCTGGGCTGGCTGTTCGGTTCCGAGGCCGAGGCGCTGGCGCCCGGTGCGCTGGTGCGGCTCGCCCTTCCCATCGGTGAGGGCTCACGGGTGCACGGAACGGCGCGGGTGATGAGTTGCACGCCGGTTCGACGGATCGACCTGGTGCACGAGTCGCCCTGGTTCGGGCATGTGGCATGCCACCTCGATCCGCTGCGCAGCGGCGGCACCCGGTTGCGCATCCGGGTCAGCATCGACGATCGCGAGTTCACGCGCCTCGGGGCCGACCTGGGGCTGCTCTGCGGCGGCGACGCCGAGGGCTGGGAGGTTCCGCTGGGACTGCTCACGTCGCTGTCGGGGAGCGCGGGGATTCTCGGACGCTCGACGGTCAACTGTGCGCAGCTCGCCGTCGAGGAGATCAATGCCGACGGCGGCGTGGCAGGTCGCGACGTGCGCCTGATGGTTGCCGATGACGCCACCGATCCAGGCACGGGCGTCGTCGCGATGCGCCGTCTCTGCGGGGTGTCGGGCATCGCCGCAGTGGCGGGCATGCACTCCTCGGCCACCTACTCCGCCACCTCGCCGATCGCTGTTGCCCTGGGCATCCCATACCTCTACACGCCGACCAGCGAGGTGGTCCCCACCCATCCGCTGCTGATCCATTTCGGCGAGCGGCCGCTGGACCAGTTGCACCGAGCCCTCCCGCTCCTGGCGGAGGTCACCGGCGGCTCCCGCTGGTTCCTGGCCGGCAACGACTACTCGTGGCCCCGGGCAATCGGCATGGCCGCGCGGGAGGTCATCGAGCGCATGGGCGGCACGGTCAGCGGCGAGGGCTACGTGCCGCTGGGAACCGAGGACTTCACGCCGGTGATCTCGGCCATCGGCGAGCGCGGCACCGACCACGTCGTGTCGAGCTTTGTCGGGCAGGATCACGTTCGGTTCGAGAGCGAGTTCTCGTCCTCGGGCCTTCGCTCGACCACCCGCACGTTCGCGCCCCTCATGGATGACGCCGTGGTGGAGCATCTCGGCGAATCGGCTGCGGGCATCTGGAACGCGCTCGGTTACTTCGTCGGCATGGACTCAGCAGAGAACCGGGCGTTCCTGCGGCGCTACTCAGACCGGTTCGGCGAGTGCGCCCCTCCCGTGTCCGCAGCCGCGGAAGGCGTCTACGAAGCGGTGCACACGTGGGCGACGGCTTGCAGGTCGGGCGGGGGCACCGATCCCTCGTCGCTGCTGAGCGGCTTGCGCACGAGCACCTATCGCGGTCCGCGCCGCTGCGGCACGGGAGGTTCGCTGGAGTCGCTGCTGCTGGGGGAGGCGACACCGGCCGGGGTCCGGGTGATCGACGAGCTTCCCGTCGCAGCGCCCGCCTGATCCTCACGCGACTGGCTGAACCTGCAGCGTCAGTGTCAGGGCCCGCTGCTCGCGCATCTCCGCGCTTGACCCGGCCCGGTTGACGGGACAATATGTCAATATCTACTCACATATTGGGGAGGTTGACGCCGTGGGGAGCACACAGAAACCACGGGCGCGGTCCCGTTATCGAACCGCAGCAATCATGATGGCGCTGCTGCTCGGGATGGCCGCGGCATGCACGACGAGCGACGAAGAGCCCGCGGTCGCAGAACCAGCGGCGACCGAGGCCGAGGCGGCGCCCGCCCCTGCCGACGAGCCGTCGGACGACGGCGACGCAGCGCCCGAACCCACCGAAGCACCTGCGACCACCGCAGCGGACGAGCCCGCCGAGCCGTCGGGGGAGCCGGTGCGCATCGGGATCCTGTTCTCCAACAGCGGCCCCGCAGGAATCTTCGGCCAGCCCACGGCCAACATTGCAGAGTTCATCGAAGAGGACATCAATGCCGCGGGCGGCATCAACGGTCGGCCGGTTGAGACGTTCCTCGCCGACGACGCCACCGATCCCGCCGTCGGGCGCCAGGCCATGGAGCAGCTCATCGAATCGGACGGGGTCGACGTGGTGCTCGGCACCCACTCCAGCGCAACTCGTGAAGCCGCCAAGCCGCTCGCCGAGGATGCCGGCGTGCTGTACATCTACGCGGCCCTCTACGAGGGCGGCGAGTGCTCGCCGGTGATGTTCAACACGGGCGAGGTGCCCAGCCAGCAGCTCGCACCGGTCATTCCGTGGATGATGGACGAGACCGGCGGCAACACCTGGTTCCTGCTCGGCAACGACTACGTGTGGCCACGGCGGAGCTTCGAGCTCGCCCGGCAGTACATCGAGGCCGCAGGCGGCGAAGTGGTCGGCGAGGAGTACGTCCCGCTCGGCACCCAGGACTTCTCCTCGGTCGCCCAGCAGATCGCCGGCTCGGGTGCGGATCTGATCTTCCCAGCGCTCGTCGGCGGCGATGCCATCGCCTTCGAGACCCAAGCAGTCGACTTCGGCATCGGCCAGGACGCCATCCCGAGGCTGGCGAACATCTACGAGGAGAACGTGCTCGGCGTGATGGGACCCGCTGTCACCGCTGGCATGCGGGTCACGCTGGGCTACTTCAAGGAAGTCGACAATCCCGCCAACAACGCATTCGTGGCTCGCTACTTCGAGCAGTTCGGGGCTGACGCGCCGCCGCACATGACCTTCAGCTCGCACATCTACGACGCCGCGTTGCTGTACGCGGCTGCGGCGAATGCAGCGGGCAGCACCGACACGGCGGCTGTCGCAGCGGCTCTCGAAGGACTGTCGCTCTCGACGCCGACCGGCGACATCACCGTCACCGGCAGCCGTCACCTGGCGCAGCCGATCTACGTGGCGGAGATCCAGTCCGACGGCTCACAGCTCATCGTCCAGTCGTTCCCGGCGGTGGAGCCTGACGAGACTTGCAGTCCCTAACGGCTCGGCTTCGTAGCTCAGTCCCTTGGATGCGCTGACACTCGAGTTGCTCAACGGGCTGAGTCTGTTCGCGACGCTTGCGATCGTCGCGCTCGGCCTCGGCATCGTGTTCGGTCTGATGGGGATCATCAACCTCGCGCACGGCGAGTTCGTGATGATCGGGGCGTACGTCGCCTACGTCGCCCACGCCAACGGGCTCAGCCATTGGCTGTCGTTGCCGCTCGCCGCAGTCGTGCTGTTCGTGCTGGGCGCATGCATCGAGGTCGGGCTCATCCGACGCATCCATCGCCGGCCGGAGGTGACGATTCTGGCCACGTTCGGCCTGTCGATCTGCCTGCGGCAGGCCGTCGAGCTGATCTTCACCAAGGACTTTCGCGGCGTCCCCAACCCGGTGCCGGGCGCGACCCGAGCGCTGGGCGTGCTGTTTCCCACCTACCGCTATGTGCTTATCGGCATCGCCGTCGTCGTGGTGGTAGTGACACTGCTCGCCTTCACCCGGTCACGCTTCGGCTTGACCGTCCGGGCCATCGTCGCCGATCGCGACCTCGCGGACGCGTGCGGCGTGCGGACCGGCATCGCCAACCTCTGTGCATTCGGCATCGGAGCGGCGACTGCGGGTGTCGCGGGTGCGCTGGTCGCTCCCCTCGGAGCCATCGAACCCCAAGCCGGGCTCGCCTACCTGCCCGGAGCATTCCTGGTGGTGATCGTCGGCGGATTCAACCGGCTGTGGGGCGTGATCGCCGGAGCGCTGGTGGTGGCGGCGGTGCAAACCGGCGTCATCCACTTCTACGACGCGGTCTGGGCGCAGATCGCCTCGCTGGCGCTCGCAGTGCTGATGCTGCAGCTTCGCCGGGTGCCCGTCGAAGGAGCCACGGCATGAGGCGTGCCCTCGCCACCGGTGCGGCCTGCGCATTTGCGGCCGCGGTGTTCAGCGGCGCGTTCGGCGGCTATCGCTCGGGACAGCTCTCGCTGTTCCTGGTGTTCGCCGCCCTCGCCGTCAGCCTCGATTTCGTGTGGGGCTACTCCGGCATCCTCTCGCTGGGCCAGCTGCTGCCCTTCGGCATCGCTGCGTACACGTCGGCGAAGGTCGCCATCGCGGCGCCGTCGCTGAGCGTGCCGATGCTCATCGTGGCTGCCGGCGTGGGCGCTGGTGTTGCGGCGGCCCTCGGCGTGGCGATGCTGCGGCGCCGACCGTCTGCAGTCGTCGTGGGCCTGCTCACGCTGGTGCTGTCACTCACGCTGGAACAGCTCGCTGAGCAGTGGCGCGACGTCACGGGAGGTTTCAACGGGCTGACCGGCGTCCCCCGCCTAGGCGCCTTCGGGAGCGAGCTCTCCGATACCGCGCAGGATGTCGCGGTCAGCATGCTGGCCATCGTTGCGATCACATTGGTCGGCACGCTGCTCACGCGTCCGATCGGTGCGGTGCTGATTGGCATCCGCTCCAACGAACGGCGCATGGAGGCGCTGGGCTACAAGACGGTCCAGATCAAGATCTGGGCGTTCACCGTGGGCGGCGCACTCGCTGGCTTTGCCGGTGCGCTGTACGTGCATCGCACGAGCTTCGTGTCGCCGCAGATCTTCGGGTTCTCGCTGGCCACGAGCGTGGTGCTGTGGACTTTGGTCGGCGGGCGAGGCACCATCGTGGGCCCGGTTATCGGTGCGATAGCGATCAACTTCGCCTCCGCGACGCTGGCCGATGTCTGGCTGCAGTACTGGACGCTCGCCACCGGACTGATCTTCGTGGCCGTCGTGATGGTGATGCCCCATGGGCTGGTTCCCAGCGCCCAGCGGTTGGCTGGTCGGCCGGCCCGCCGCCGCCATCAGCCGGTGCTGCGGTCCGCTGCCAACGGCGCTGCCGCGAACTCGGGCGCAGGCGATGAGGCGCCGTCGGCTGTCACAGCCGCGATCTTCGAAGTCCGACACGTGCACAAGAGCTTCGGCTTCTTTCGATTGCTCGATGGCGTCACACTCACCATGGAAGACGCAGAGCTTCGGTGCCTCATTGGGCCGAACGGCGCAGGCAAGTCCACGCTGCTCGACATCCTGTCGGGCCAGCAGGGTTGCCAGTCTGGGCGGGTGCTGGTGCTCGGCACTGAGCACACCGGCCGCCAAGCGTGGGAATTCTCAAGACACGGGGTGAGTCGCAAGTTCCAGTCGCCGCAGCTCATCGACGACCTGTCTGTGGCTACGAACGTGGCCATCGCAGCTTGGGGAGCTCGTTCGTCGCCGTGGGCACTCATCCGTCGCCCCTGGGCTACGGCGGTGCCGCGGCCGGCGCTGGAAGTGCTCGAACGCACGCAGCTCGGTGAGCGGCTCGACATGCGGGCGGGCGACCTCTCCCACGGAGACAAGCAGTGGCTGGAGATCGCGATGGCGGTGGCAGGGGAGTGCCGCCTGCTGCTGCTCGACGAACCGACCGCGGGCATGACGGTCGCCGAGAGCCTCGAAGCGGCCGCGCTCCTTCGAGAGCTTCATCGTTCCCATCGCCTGCCGATCGTGATCGTCGAGCACGACATGGCGTTCATCCGGGCTGTGGCCGACCGCGTCACGGTGCTCGCGCGCGGTGAGGTCATTGCCGACGGCACCGTCGCGGAGGTCGAGAACGACCCCGATGTGCGGGCGATCTACGCCGGGGTCGACAGCTGATGCGGTTCGAAGCGCACGGGCTGCGCTCGGGATACGGCAGCGTGCCGGTGCTGCACGGCGTCAGCTTCTGCGTCTCCGAAGGCGAGATCGTGGCATTGGTCGGGCGCAACGGCGCCGGCAAGACCACATTGGTCAAGACGATGATCGGTTTGCTCAGGGCCACTGGTGGGCAGCTCCGGCTCGACGGCGGCGATATCACGCGGATGTCGCCGTCGCGCCGTGTTCGTGCCGGGCTGCGAGCCGCTTTCCAGGAGCGCTCGCTATTCAGCCAGCTCTCGGTGGGCGACAACTTGCGCTTGAGCGGGCACACGGTGGCCGAGCACGGCCGCGTGCTGGCCATGTTTGGTGAGTCGCTGGCGGGGCGCGAAGCTCAGCGAGCGGGCACGCTTTCGGGCGGTGAGCAGAAGATGCTCGCTGCCGCGTCGGCGCTTGCATCGACCGCGCCCATCCTGCTGATGGATGAACCGACGGAGGGCTTGCAGCCCTCGAATATCGAGCTGCTCGGCGACGCCCTCGCAGCGGCCAGGCAGGAAGGCCGTGGCGTGCTGCTGGTGGAACAGCACTTGGCGCTCGCGCTGCGGCTGGCCGACCGGTTCATCGTGCTCGAGAAGGGCGAGATCGTCGATGCGGGTACCGCCGGCGAGGCCGGCCTCGCGGAACGGCTGTCGGCGCGCCTCGCCCTATGAGATCGACCCAGCCAGACCAGCCCCGCCACACCAGTCATGCGAGAACAGACGAGCAAGTACAAAGGACGGCAACCATGACAGAACCGACGCAGATGAGCCTCGCCTCGGCGGCTCAAGCCATCAGAGCCCGAGATCTGAGCGCCGTCGAACTGCTCGACGCCTGCCTCGCGAGCATCGAGCGGACAGAGCCCACCGTCAACGCATTTGCCTCGATCGGGGCTGACGCTGCGCGCGCGGCCGCTCGGCAACTCGACGGCGGAGGGATAGCCGGACCGCTGCACGGCGTTCCCATCGCCCTCAAAGACCTGTTCTTCACTCGAGGCGTTCCGACCGAAGCGAATTGCGACGCCCTGCGGGGATTCGTGCCCGACTACGACGCAACTGTCGTGCACCGCCTGCGTCAGGCCGGTGCCGTGATCGTCGGCAAGACGAATACGCACGAGTTGGCGTTCGGTGTTTCCTGCCCGGCGTCGCGCAACCCCTGGGATCCGCAGCGTTCGACGGGCGGTTCTTCGGGAGGCAGTGCGGCGAGCCTGGCCGCCCGGCAGGTGTTCGGTGCGCTCGGCACCGATACAGGCGGTTCGGTTCGCATCCCGTCGAATTGCTGCGGTACGACGGGAATCAAGACCACACGCGGCGCAGTGCCCCGACACGGTGTGCACCTGCTCTCATGGACCTACGACACGGTCGGCCCGATGGCGCGCACCGCTGAGGATTGCCGGATTCTGCTGGAGGTCATCGCAGGCCATTCGCCCGATGACCCGTTCTCGTCCAAAGCTCCGCTGAGCGACGCCGCGGACCCCGGCGGACTCACCCTCGGTGTGCCGAGCGACAGCTTCTTCGACGAGATCGATGTTGATCCTCACGTCGGCGCCGTCATGGACGCAGCCGTCGATGTGCTGCGCACCATCGTGGCCGACACAAGTCCAGTGCAGGTGCCCAACAGCGCCGAGCACGCCCCGGCGGGCGTCACGATCGTGTTCGCCGAGTCGGCGGCGCTGCTTGAGGAGCTGCGCAGCGACCACCCTGACCTGCTCGGCGATGAGGTCCGAGGCACTCTCGAAATGGGTGCCGCGATCTCGGCGACGGAGCTTGCGTCAGCGCAAGCACAGCGGGTGGCGTTCGAGCGGTCGTGTGTGGATGTGTTCGACGATCAGGGTGTTGACCTGATCATCGCCCCGGTCAACCCCAATCAGGTACTGCCCCATGGCGCGGTCGAACTCGACGGGGTGCCGCTCATTCCCGCGACAACCCAGTTCACCTTCCCGGTCAACGGGGCGGGGCTGCCCGCCATCGCCCTGCCGGGTGGTTTCGCTCCCGACGGTCTGCCCATCGGCTTCCAGCTCATCGGCAGGCCGTACGCCGAGCGGACGCTTGCCGCGGTGGGCGAGGCCTTCCAGCGAGTCACCGATCATCACACCCGCGCGCCGCAGGCGTGACGCAGGGTCCATGGCGCGGTCAGCCCGGCACAGCGCACGCGTAGCATTCGCATTGTCCCCCGTGACAGGGAGGTGACTATGCGCAGATGGGATTCGATGGACGACTTCGAGGCCTTTCTGGATGACGGCGGATTGGTAGAGCCCGACGACGACATGCCCGACGCGTACCGCGAGGCGGTGTTCCGGTTCATCGAGCTGCACGCCAACAGCGAGTACATGGGCGGGCTGACCGAGCGCGACTGGATCGCCAAGGCACCGGGACTGACGAACAAGCTGACTGCGTTGGCCAAGACTCAGGACGAGATCGGCCACGCGCACCTGCTGTACATGGTGGCGGCCGACATGGGCGTCAAGACCCGCGACGAGATGACCACCGACCTGCTCGCGGGGCGTACGACGTTTCACAACGTGTTCCACTACCGGGCGTACTCGTGGGGCGACCAGATCGCCATTGCGTACCTGGTCGATGCGGCGGCGCTCGCCAGCCAGCAGGCCGTCTTCAAGAACTGCAGCTATGGGCCGTACAAGCGCATCCTGCGGCGGATCATCGCCGAGGAGGGCTTCCACATGCGCAACGGCGAGGAGCTGTTGCTGAAGATGGCCAAGGGCACCGCCCAGCAGCACGAGATGATGCAGGAAGGCATCGACCGGTGGTGGTGGCAGTCGGTGCAGCTCTTCGGCCCCGACACGAGGCCCGACGACGTGCTGCTGCGCTGGCACATCAAATCGGAGCGCAACGAAGACCTTCGGGACCGGTTCGTGCAGAAGATGGTGCCGCAGCTGACCGCAGCGGGCTTCACCATTCCCGACCCGGACTTGCACCAAGACCCCGAGACCGGTCGCTGGGTCAGCGGGGAGATCGACTGGGATGCGCTGAAGGCGGCCATTGCGGGACGTGGGCCCGACAGCGCCCGGCGTCTGAACGATGCACGCCTCGCTTGGGATGGAGCAGCGTGGGTGCGCTCCGCGCTGGACGAGGCCGCGGCGGTGCCTGCATGAGCCGCGCGGTTCTTGCTGGTGTCGTCGCGGCCGTCCGCCGATCCGTGTCGCAGGTGTGCGACCCGGAGTACCCGGAGGTGACCATCGCGGAGTTGGGGATTCTCGAACGAGTCAGCAGCAGCGACGGCGGCTCGACCGTTCGGATCGAGCTCGTGCCGACCATGCTGGGCTGCCCCGCGCTGGATGTCATCGCCCGGGATGTCACCGATGCAGCGCGAGCGGCGTGTGCCGGCGCCGACGTCTCGATCGAAGTGAGCTTCGTCGATGACCCCGTGTGGACGCCGGATCGGATCGCGCCGTCGGCGGTGGGCTTCCTGGCTCGGGAGTACTCGGTAGCAGTGCGAAGCCGGTCGGCGGCGGCGAGCTGCCCCATCTGCGGCAATGTCGCTCTGGAACACCGGTCAGACTTCGGGCCGACGCCATGCCGCAGCGTGGAATGGTGCCCGAGTTGCCGCAATCCGATCGAGGTCGTCGGCAGGGTTGACCTTCCGGCCGCCATTGGGGCGGCGCCAGCCAGCCGAGCCTCGGCATGAAGACCTACGAGGTGTTCCTCAAGCGTCCCGGCAAGGATCCGTTCACGCATGTCGGCGCGCTCGAAGCGCCCGACGACGACCTCGCCCTCAGCTTTGCCCGCGACTGCTACACCCGGCGCTCCGAGGGAGACCAGATGTGGGTGGTGGCCCGCGAGGACCTGCTGGTCGCCGACCCCGTCGAGCTCGAGATGGCAGATCGCCCTCACCGCCACAACGACGGTGCATTGCTGCGGGATCTGCGGCAGGCCGGAGACCCACCAGCCTCATGACCGACTCGTCTCCGGCAAGCATGGACGGCGCGCGTGAGGTGGTGCTGGCGTTGGCCGATGACGAGCTGTGCATCGGCCAGAACCTGGCGTGGTGGATAGCTGTCGGCCCGTTCCTCGAGGAGGATCTGGCGCTCACGTCGATCAGCCAGGACGAGCTGGGTCATGCTCGGGCGCTGTACGGGCTGCTGGGCGACGACGTCGACGCGTTGGCCTACGGACGCCAGCCACACGAGTACCGCAGCGCGCATCTCACTGAGCTTCCGTGCCGCGACTGGGGCGAGACGCTGGTGCGGCACTTTCTGTACGACACCGCCGAAACCGTCCGCTGGGAAGCCCTCGCGGATTCGTCGTGGGCGGCCCTCGGTGCCGTTGCGCGCCGAGCCCTGGCCGAGGAACGGTCGCACCTGCGTCACGCGTCGGGGTTGCTGTCACGGCTGCTGCGCACCGAAGCTGGCCGTTCGCAGCTGCTCCCGCTGTTCGATCAGTTCACGCCGATGGCGTGCGAGCTCTTCGAGCTCCCGCCTGGCTGCTCGCCGGAGGCACTCCTCGCCGACGGCGTGATGGATCGCAGCCTGAGCGATCAGCGCGCCGAGTGGCAGTCAGCGGTCGATGAGACCCTTGCCGAAGCCGGGTACCAGCCGCAATGGCCCGCTGACGACGCCATCACTGCATCGGCGAGCGGCCGCGCGGGTCAGCGCTCAGCGCACTTTGCGGCGTTGCACGCCGAGATGGTCGAAGTGCTCTCCATCGACCCCACGGCGGTCTGGTAGCTCGACGCCCATCGGTTCGGCGACGCCGGCGGAGCCCAGGGCGTTGCGGACGCAGGTCGACAGAGCGCGGACCTGCCACAATCGCCGGGGCTCAAAGCCGGGACGCGCAACGGAGTTGATTCATGTCATTGCGAGGAACATCTGTCGTCCGGCGCGAGGACGAGTCGCTGTTGCGCGGCCAGGGACAGTTCGTCGCCAACCTCGCAGTCGATGCCGACTGGGAACCCATGGCGCACGCCTGCTACGTGACATCGACGGTTCCCCACGCCGAGATCAGCGGCATCGATGTGGGCGCGGCACGCGACGCGCCCGGCGTGGTCGATGTAGTCACGGCAGCCGATGTCAATCTGGAGCCCTACCCGTCGCCGAACCCAGCGTTCGACGCCGCCATCGTGCGCCCGCTGCTGGCTGCGGGCCGGGTGAGGTTCGTGGGCGAGCCCGTCGCCGTCGTGGTGGCAGACAGTCCGGCTGCTGCAATGGACGCAGCGGAGCTGGTCATCGTCGACTACGAGCCGCTGCCGGCGCTCGTCGATCCCGAAGAAGCACTGGAAGGCCCGGCGCTGTTCGACGGCATGGCGGAACCGAACGTGGTAATCCGCATGTCGCTCGATGACGAGCAGGCCGATTTCGACTCATGCGAGGCGGTCGCCGAGGTCCGCACGATCAACAACCGCATCGCACCGTGCCCGCTGGAACCGCGCGTTGCGGCGAGCCGCTGGGCCGACGACGGACGCCTGCACCATGTCAATGCCGGCCAGGGACCCCACCCGGTGCGTGCCGGTCTCGCCAAGATGCTCGAACTCGACCGGTCGCAGATGCGTGTGCTCTCGCGCGACGTGGGAGGGAGCTTCGGGGCGAAGGCCCGACCGCATCCCGAGGAAGCGCTGCTGGGCTGGCTGGCAGCTCGCACCGGCAGGCCGGTCATGTGGGTGCCCTCACGCACAGACGACATGGTCGGTCTCGTGCACGGCCGCGGGCAAATCCAGTACTGCCGCATCGGCGGCACCCGTGACGGGCGCATCACGGCATTTGCGGTGCACGTTGTCCAGCAGGCCGGTGCCTACGGGAACATGGGCGCGGCATTGCCGAACAACGGTCGGGCGATGCTCGCAGGCTGCTACGACATCGCCACGCTGGGCTTCACCTCGGTCTCGGTGCTCACCAACACCACCCCGACCGGTCCCTACCGTGGCGCCGGCCGGCCCGAAGCGGCGGCGGCCATCGAGCGCGCCGTCGACGTCTTCGCCGCCGAGATCGGCATGGACCCCGCCGAGGTGCGCCGGAAGAACTTCTTGCAGCCGGAGGTCTTCCCGCTTACGACCCGCACCGGCATGCCATACGACACAGGTGCGTACGAGGCCAGCCTGGATGCTGCGCTCGACGCGGCCGGCTACGGCGAGTTGCGTGCAGAGCAGGCCCGCCGCCGCGCAGACGGCGACGACAAGCTGCTCGGCATCGGATTGGCGACCTACGTCGAGCGCACCGCAGGCATCGGACGCTCCGAGTACGGGGCAGTCGAACTGCTAGCGGGGGGTCGCATCGTGGCGCGCACCGGTTCATCACCGTACGGGCAGGGCCACCACACCTCGTGGGCGATGCTCATCTCCGACCGCACCGGCGTGCCGATGGAGGGCATCGACATCGTTCACGGCGACACCGATGAGGTGCCCCGCGGCGAGGTGACCGGCGGCTCGCGTTCCGTGCAGCTGGCGGGTACGGCCATCTGGGAAGCCTCCGGCACGCTGGTCGATCAGGCCCGCTCGGTGGCGGCGACCCTGTTGGAAGCCGACCCAGCGGACATCACGCTGGACACCGGGGCCGGAGCATTCCACGTCGTGGGCACGCCGGCGGTGTCGGTGGGCTGGACGGCGATCGCCGAACACCTCGCGTCGGCCGCCGAGGCATCAAGGGGCGACGGCGACTCAGACGGCGACAGCGCTGCGGGGCCGCGCCTGCTGCATGCTGAGGAGGTGTTCGACTCCGAAGCACCCACGTTCCCCTTCGGCACCCATGTCGCCGTGGTGGAGGTGGACCGCCACACCGGCGAAGTGGAGCTTCGCCGGCTCGTGGCCTGCGACGATGCCGGCACCATCCTCAACCCGCTGCTCGCGGCAGGGCAGGTGCACGGGGGCCTCGCACAAGGCGCGGCCCAGGCGCTGTACGAGGAGTTCATCTACGACGCCGACGGCAACCCGCTCACCGGGAACTTCGCCGACTACCCGATCATCTCTGCGGCAGAGCTGCCCTTCTTCGATCGCGTGGTGCTCGAGACACCTACGCACATCAACCCGCTCGGCGCCAAGGGCATCGGCGAGTCAGGCACGGTCGGCGCCACACCCGCCATCCAGAACGCCGTCGTCGATGCCGTTGCCCACCTCGGCATCCGGCACATCGACATGCCGCTGACCCCCCAGCGCGTCTGGCAAGCCATCACCGACGCCACTGCTGGAGTTTCGTAAGCACCAAAACACTCTGAGATTGGGTCGGCCTAGTCCTGACCCGGCTCTAACTCAGCCGCTGTCACCGCACGGACGTCAAGTTCGATGGGATTGGGCTCATCGAGTTCGTCGCCGCCTGTCACCGAACCCAGGTCACGAAAGCGCTTCGCCTGCGGAAGCACTCTGCTTTGCAACGAGCCCACGCTGTCGTTGTAGGCGCCGACCGCGCTGCGCAGGCCGCGACCCATCTTGTCGACGTGTTCGACGTAGGTAGAGAGCCGGGAATAGAGGTCGTTGCCGAGTTTGGCGACCGCCTCCGCGTTGCGGGCGATGTCCTGCCGCTGCCAAGCCAGCGCGACGGTCCGCAGGAATGCAATGAGCAATCCAGGAGTTGCGATCAGCACTCGGTGACGGTGCCACGCGTTCTGCCAGACGTCGCTGTCGACGTCCATGGCCACGTCGAGCATGGGGTCGGTGGGAACGTACATCAATACGAAGTCCGGCGACCCTGATACCCACCGGCCATAGTCGCGGTCGCCGAGTTCCTTGGCCCGCTCGCTCAGCGCGGCGGCATGCTCGACGAGGGCCTGCTGTTGCTCTGCCTCATCCGATGTCTGCACAGCACGGTCATATGCAGAAAACGGTGTCTTTGCATCGATCACGACGCTCGCTCCGCCCGGCACCTTCACCACCACGTCAGGTCGCAGCCGACCCTCGGCACCGAGTTCGCCGACTGTGGCCTGCTCGATGTAGTCAATGTGCCTGCTCATGCCGGCGGCCTCGATGACATTGCGCAAGTGCTGCTCGCCCCAAGCGCCGCGCATCTTGGAGTCGCGCAGGATCTGGCGCAGACCACTCGTCTCTGACACGAGCTGATCGACGCTCTGCGACACCTTGGCAGTGTCCTCGACACGAGCCTTGTCGGCCTTGCTGACATGCTCCTGCAATTCCTGCAGACGTTCCCGCATGGGCTTGACGAGTTCGGAGACCGTCTTGCCCGCCGTCTTGGTCTGCTCGGCGCTCAGGTCGCGGAATTCCTTCATGAAGGCGTCCCGCGTGGTTTCGCTGACTTGGGCCGCGATCTCCTTGAAGCGACCCTCGATCTCAGCCTGCTGCTTCGCCATCTCCTCGACGCGCGCGGCCCGATCGGCTTCCGCCGAGGCGAGCTGGGCCCGCAACTCAGCGAGAGCCTCGCGCTGCCCGTCCGACTCGTCGCGAGCCTTGTCGCGTTCGAGCTCAACCTGCTTCAGCCCGCGTGAACGCACGGCCCACGCAATGACCGCGCCGACAGCGAGGCCCGCCACGATGCCGAGAACGACAGCAAGACCGGTGGACATAAGGCTCACTCCTTAATCGGCCTTGATCATCGCGCCACTAGCGTCAGCAACGGTGTACGGCACAAACGCCAGGAAGCGTTCATGGGCCTCCAGCGGCAACGGCCCGGGCTCCTGAAACGCCGGGGATCCGGCGCGGCTGCCTTCGCGACGGCTCTGCTGCTGGCGACTGCGTGCAATCCGGCAGTCGACGTGGCACCTGAAATCACCCGCGCTCCCGCGACGGCCGACGGTGCACCCGATCCGACGGGGGAGATTCCGCCGTCTACGACGCAGTCAATCCGCGGAGCCGCACCGGAGGACCCGGCAGGCCCCGACGCGTCACCACGCCGGGGCGGCACGCTTCGCGTGCTGCTGGCCGCTGATCCCACGCCCATCACCGGCTGGACACCGTGGGATCACGTCTGCGCATGGTCATGCCGCAATGTGCTCGACCATGTGCTCGAGACGCTCACCGTCGTGCTTCCCGACGGATCGGTGGAACCCTGGCTGGCGGAGTCGGTGTCCGCGGACCCCTCCTTGCAGCGCTGGACGGTCAAGCTGCGCCCGGGCATCACCTTCACCGACGGCGAGCCGCTGGATGCGCTCACGGTCAAGACCGGCATCGATGACTACCTGCGCTCAGGTCGAGCCAGCAGCAGCCACCTGCGGGACGCTCGCATCACCTCGGTCATCCTCGTCGACGAGCTCACGCTGGTCATCGAAGTGGGCGAACCCAACGCCGGTCTTCCCGCTGCACTGGCCGGCCCCGTCGGGCGGGTCTTCTCGATCATCGCCGCCGAGGCCGAGCCGGAGACCTTCGCCAGAGCTCCCGTCGGCACCGGGCCGTTCGTTTTCCGGCGCTGGTCTGTGGGGGAGCCGGCGGTCTTGGAGGCAAACCCCGACTACTGGCGCACCGCGGCAGACGGCTCGGCACTGCCGTGGGCCGACGACATCGTCTTCACCCAGATTCCTGACGAGCGCCAGCGTCTCGAAGCCCTGCTCGACGGCCGCGGCGACATTCTGATGTCGAGATCGGCCGAGCTGTCCACGGCGGTGGCCGCGGCGACCGACGGCGGGGGCCGCCAGCTCACCGCCGTTCAGCGATATGACGACAACGCCGGAGTGGTGCTGTTCAACCTGCTGCGCGCACCGCTCGATGACATCCGGGTGCGGCGAGCGTTGGTGGCTGCTGCCGACCAGTCCCGACTCGTCTCTGCACTCGGCCCAGATGTCAATTGGCTGGCCGCTACGCAGTGGTGGTCGCCCGCGAGCATCTGGTATTCGGAGGAGGTCGCAGCGGCCTGGCCAAGCCATGACGCCGAGCGCGCCCATGCGCTGCTGCGTGAGTACACGGAGGACCCCGAACGATCCGACGGCCGGGATCCCGGCGAGCCAGTGCGGATCAGAGTGCTGTGCACCGACGACCTCGCCCTCGGCCGGATGACCGCCGAGCTGGAGCGCCAGTGGGAGAGCACCGGTCTCGTCGACGTCGACGTCGAGACGCTGGCCCGCACAGGACTCGTCAGCCGGGTCATGGGCTCGGTGGTCCAGAGCCCCTCCTTTGCCGGCGACTTCGGCGCAACGTGCTGGCGTGTCGGGGGCGAGTCCGACCCGGCGGTGCTGGCATCGGCTGCTGTCGGACCGGTGCGCACCACGCCGCTGAACGCGTCAAATCTGAGCGGTGAGCACTTGAGCGCCTTGGTGAGCCTGATCAAGTCGACTGACGCCGGAGATGACCGGCGCGATGCCGTTGCACAGTTCATGGCCGAACTCGCCAACGAAGCCCCCTACGTGTTCCTGGCCTACTCGTCGAGTGTGGTGGCGGCAACGGCGGCTGTCGAAGGGCTGGGGCGGATGTCGCTTCCCGATGGCAGGGTGATCGAGGGGCAACGACTCGGTGTCGGTCGCTACGACGAGGTGTGGCTGCGCCGTGAGTGACAGCATCGATCCGCAGGCCCGCGAATCACCGCCCCCGCCGACGCTCGCGCAGCTCGGCCTGCAGCGCCGAACTGTGCCCGTGCCCAAAGTGCCGAACGGATACGCGCTCAGCCGCGTCGCGGTCGAGCATCGGGGGGCCTACGAACTCGTTGACGGCACCGGCGAGGTCACCGGAGCGCTCGATGCCGCCGGGCGCCGCGCAGCCCGCTCGCCGTTCGACTATCCGACCGTGGGCGACTGGGTCGTCCGCTCCACCGAACCGCGAAGCGATCGTCGCGTGGCGATCACCGACGTGCTCGACCGCACATCATTGCTGTGCCGTCGCGCGGCCGGACCGCGGACACGACCTCAACTGGTGGCAGCCAATGCTGACACGCTCGCCGTCGTCACCACCCCTGCACCCGCCGGCAGTGGGTCTGCTGCGGACCCGGCGGCATCACACCCCGCAGGCCACCGCATCGAGTGGTACCTCACGGCGGCGTTCAGCGGTGGTGCTCGACCCGTGATCGTGGTGAACAAGATCGACACGGTGTCGAATGTCGAGTACGAGGCGACCGTCGATGCCCTGCGACGCCGACTCGGCTCCGCGGCGGCTGCCGTGCCGATCCTGGCTACGAGCGCTCTCGACGGGCACGGGCTCGACAGCCTCGGCGCCCTGGCCGGCGACGGCGGGACGGTCGCCCTCAGCGGCCCGTCCGGGGTCGGCAAGTCATCGCTGGTCAATCGGCTCGCTGGAGCCGAAGTGATGCCTGTGGCCCCTCTGAGTCCGGACGGTCGTGGACGGCACACGACGGTGCGGCGTCAGTTGGTACCGGTCGGCGGGCCCGATGGCGGCACGTTCGTGGACACCCCGGGCCTGCAGGATCTGATCCCCTGGAGCGGTGATCTGGGCCTCCCGGCAGGGGCGGCCGTGCTCGACGGCTTGGCGCAGACGTTTGGCGATGTCACGGCGCTCGCTCAGCACTGCCGCTTTGCCGACTGCTCACACACGGTCGAACCAGGTTGCGCGGTCATTGCTGCGGTGCAATCCGGCGAGCTGGCGGCGCAGCGCCTGAGCACGTATCTCGAACTCGTTGCGGACATGGCGGGGGATCGATTCGGCGATCGGAGCAGCCCGCGCTGAGGTGCGACCCCTACACGGCGCCGAGCTCCGGGCTCAACGGCCCTTGAACTCGGGTCGGCGCTTGTTCATGAACGCGTCGACGCCCTCTTGGTAGTCCTCGCTGTCGAAGCACGCCCGGATCATTGCCTCCACCTCAGTGAAGTCACGCTGAGACTCCGGCTTCTGCCATTGGGTCAGCGCCGCCTTGGCGGCAGCAATGGTCAGCGGGGCGTTCTGGCCGATGAGGTCAGTCCATTCCTCCACCGACGCCTCGAGGTGCGCCTTGGGCACTACCCGGTTGACGAGACCCATCTGCAGGGCTTCCTGCGCTCCGAACCGGTCGGCCAGGAAGAAGATGCGCTTGGCCGCAGAAGGTCCGACCAGCCGCATCAGCGTGCCGATGCCGGCTGCGCCGTAGCCGAGTCCGAGGCGGGCCGCGGGGATCGTGAACTGCGCATCCTCGGCGGCAACGCGCAGGTCGGCTGTCAGGGCCACCGCGAGACCGCCGCCGATGCAGTAGCCGTGGATGGCAGCGATGAGCGGCTTGGACAGTCCCAGCAGCGAGGCATGCGCTCTCGACGTCGTGTCGTCGTAGTCACGGTTGCCGCTTGCGTCTGATCGCTGCTCGCCGAATTGGCTGATGTCGGCACCCGCCGCGAATGCGCGCTCACCGGCGCCGCGGATCACCACCACCCGGATCTCGCGGTCGTTCTCCAGCTCGATCGCGGCGTCGGTGATGCCGTTCCACATCTGCGCGCTGGTACCTGCCCGCTCACGGCGGCTGACGCTACCGCCCGACCCGCAGCCGTGCCGGTAGTGCTCAGGACTCAGGCGGGACCCAGCTCGCGTCGCGACGCTCGCGGAAGGCCGCGATGCCCTCAGCCGCCTCGTCGCTCTGGAACAGCCGCTGACTGAGTTCGGCGGTCCATTCCCACGCCTCCTCGCGGGGCATCTGGGGCACCCTCGCGACGAGTTGCTTCGTGTTGGCCAGCGCGTTGGGGCCTCCGCGCACGAGGCGACGCAGCGTCTGCGATACCTCGTCGTCCAGCTCGGACCGCGGCACCGCTCGATTGATCAGCCCGGCCGCGGCCGCCCGGGGGGCGGGCACGCGCTCGCCCTCCAGGAACAGCTCGCTGGCATCGGCACGGCGCAGCTTCGGCAGGCACACCACCGAGATCACCGCAGGTGCCACGCCGATGCGGACCTCGGTGAAGCCGATGATGGCGTCGTCGGCGGCAATCGAGATGTCCATCGCCGCAGCCAGACCCACGCCGCCGGCGGTGACATGACCTGCCAGCCGGCCCACCACAGGCTTGTCGCAGGCCATGATCTTCTCGAGGATCTCCACAAAGTTGTGGCGCAGCGTCGGCTGGGGCACACCGGGCTGGGCGGCGCGCAGGTCCGCACCAGCGCAGAACGTGTTGCCCACGTGGGTGAACAGGATCGCTCGCACCCCAGGATCGGCCAGTGCCGCTTCGAAGTGATCGCCGACGCCGTTCACGATCTCGACGCTGAGCGCGTTGCGGTAGTCGGGCCGATTCAGCGTGATCGTTGCCACCCCGCCTGCGACCTCGTAGAGCACAGCCGCATCGGGGTCGTCTATCGGCGTGCGATTGTCGGTGCCGTCGCCTGCAAGGTCCTCTGACATCGCGGCGATGCTAGAGGCTGGGCCAGAGGCCAAGCCGTGCCCCGAGCGGCCCGCGAGCGAAGCGAGCTGGAGCGGGAACCGCAGGGCGAAGCCGTGGCCCGAGCGGCCGGCGAGCGACTCCTAGGCTCCCTCAGATGACCGGACTTCTTGCACAGGCCGAATCGGCGACCGACGCGGTCAACGCGTTGCTGGAAGTCAGTCGCGTCAACGAAGTGTGCGGCCCCGAACCCAGTTGGGTCTGCGAGCGCATCTACGACTGGACGGGCAGCGAGGGCTTCGCGTCGGCCTCGGTGTGGATCGTGGACAAGCCGCTCACGGTGCTGATCATCCTGCTGCTGGCCATCATCGCCCGCCGGGTCGTGCGACGGGCCATCGATCACATGGTGGAGCGCATCGCTTCGGACAAGAAGCACGCCGAAGAAGACGAAGCCGCCCGCACCGCCGAGGAGGGCCGAACCTGGGACCCCGAGCGGCTCGCCGACAAGATGAAGCAGCTGCGCGAGCGCACCGAGCGCGCCAGCCAGCGGGCCACGACGCTGGGCACGCTGTTCAAGAGCATCGCCACCACCATCATCTGGGCCGTCGCGCTCATGATGCTGCTCGGCGAATTCGACGTGAATCTCGGGCCGCTCATCGCAGGCGCCGGCATCATCGGTGTCGCCGTCGGCTTCGGCGCGCAGTCGATTGTGCGCGACTTGCTGACTGGCGTGTTCATGCTGATCGAGGATCAGTACGGCGTCGGCGACGTGGTCGACCTCGGCGATGCGGTCGGAACGGTCGAGTCGGTCGGGCTGCGCACCACACGCCTGCGCGACATCGCCGGCACGGTCTGGCATGTGCCCAACGGCGCCATCGCCCGGGTGGGCAACATGTCGCAGCTGTGGGCCCGGGTGCCGCTCGACCTCGACGTGGCCTACGACACCGACCTCGACGAGGCCATGGCGATCATCAAACGAGTCGCGGACGAGGTGTGGCAGGAGCAAGGCGAGAGCACCACAGTGCTCGAAGAACCCACCCTGTCGGGAGTGCAGGCCTTCGGTGCCGATGCCGTCACCATCCGGGTCATGCTCAAGACCGAGCCATCTGAGCAGTGGGCAACGGCGCGCCTGATGCGCAGGCGCATCAAGGCCGCATTCGACGAGGCTGGCATCGAGATCCCGTTCCCGCAGCGGACGGTCTGGGTGCGCAGCGGCGAGCCCGACGGCGAGAACGGCGAGCGGCGTGTCAGCGCTTTCGAGACCGTGGCGTCGCCGATGGAGGCCGAAGACCCCGACACCGACGGCGCCGACAGCGACCTGTAGCTGCTGCGGCGATTCAGGCGTCGGCTGGCGCGAGCGTCACGCTGACTTCGGGGTGAGCGAGCGAGCCGTCTGCCACGAACGTCAGGCTCTCAATGCGTCCGGCATCGATCAAGTCGGCCCGCGTCTGCTCCAGCGTCGCGATGTGCGCATCCGCGGCGCCCACCGTCACCTGCTCTGCGGGCACGCGAAGGCTGCGCCTGGCCTCTGTCTTGGCCCGGCGAACCTCGCTGAGCACCGAGGCGGTGAGCTCGAAAGCGCCCGAGGGATGGTCCGGAACAAGCGCGTCGATCTCTCCTGCATCGGGCCACGTCGACTGGTGCACTGAACCGCCTCGCCACCACGACCAGATCTCCTCGGTGACGAAGGGCAGGAACGGCGCGAACAGTCTCAGCAGCACGTCGAGCGCCGTCGTGAGGGTGAGATGCGCGTCAGCCGCTGCCTCGTCGCCCTGCCCGCCATAGGCCCGGCCCTTGGCCAGCTCCACGTAGTCATCGGTGAATCGCCAGAAGAACTGTTCCGACCGCTCGAGCGCTCGCGCGTAGTCGAAGTCCTCGAAGGCGTCAGTAGCGGCTCGTACCAGCCCGGCGAGCTCAGCCAGCAGCGCTGCATCCAGTGCGTTGTGCACCCGGCTGGCACGACCGTCTGGACCGGCGCCTGTGGTCGCCACGGGAGTCGCGCCACGGGTCAGCGTCAGAGCGAATTTCGCTGCGTTCAGCAGCTTGATCGCCAGCCGGCGCCCGATCTTCATCTGCCCTTCGTCGAAGGCCGTGTCGGTGCCAGGACGGCCGTTGGCGGCCCAGTAGCGCACGGCGTCGGCCCCGTAGGTGTCGAGCAGGTCGACCGGCGTCACCACGTTGCCCTTGGACTTGGACATCTTCTTGCGGTCCGGATCGAGGATCCAGCCCGACAGGGCGCAGTGGTGCCAGGGGGCACAGTCATGCCCGAGATGGCTCCGCACCGCCGTCGAGAACAGCCAGGTGCGGATGATGTCGTGGCCCTGGGGGCGCATGTCCATTGGGTAGGTGCGTTCCCACAGGTCCGGATCCTCGCTCCACCCGCATGCGATCTGCGGAGTCAGCGACGACGTGGCCCACGTGTCCATCACGTCGTGATCGCCGACGAAACCGCCCGGCTGTCCCCGTTGTGATTCGTCGTAGCCAGCCGGCACGTCGCTGGAGGGGTCGACCGGCAGCACGCTGCCGTCCGGCACCAGCGGCTGTTCCCAGACCGGCTCGCCGGCGTCGTCGAGCGGGTACCACAGCGGGATCGGCACCCCGAAGTAGCGCTGGCGGCTGATCAGCCAGTCGCCGCTCAGGCCCTCGATCCAATTCGTGTACCGGCCCTGCATGTACGGCGGATGCCAGGTCATCTCCGAGCCGCGGGCGATCAGCGCGTCGCGCAGCTCGGCGTCGCGCCCGCCGTTGCGGATGTACCACTGGCGGCTCGACACGATCTCCAGCGGCCGGTCGCCCTTCTCGAAGAACTTCACGGCATGAGTGATCGGGCGGGGCTCGCCGATGAGATCGCCGGAGTCTCGCAGCAACTCGACCGTTGCGGTGCGGGCGCCGCCCACCGTGCGGCCCGCCAGGCGTTCGTATGCCTCGCGGCCTGCGGCTCCTTCGATGCCGTGCGGCGGGTCGGGGGTGATGCGGCCCCGGCGGTCCACGATTGCCCGCACCGGCAGGTCCAGCTCGCGCCACCACGTGACGTCGGCGGTGTCGCCGAATGTGCAGATCATGGCGATGCCGGTGCCCTTGTCGGGCTCGGCGAGCTTGTGTGCCACCACCGGCACTTCCACGCCGAACAGCGGAGTCAGCACCGTCGAACCGAATAGCGGCTGGTAGCGCTCGTCGTCGGGGTGGGCCACGAGCGCCACGCATGCAGCCAGCAATTCCGGTCGGGTGGTCTCGATCTCGACTGTGCTGCCTGCTGATGGGCCGTTGTGCGATCGGGGCGGACCGGTGCGGTGGAACGCAATGCGGTGGTAGGCGCCGGGCCGCTCGCGGTCTTCGAGCTCAGCCTGGGCCACAGCAGTGCCGAAGGTGACGTCCCACAGCGAGGGCGCTTCGATCTGGTACGCCTCGCCGCGTTCGAGATTCCCGAGGAATGCACGCTGTGCGATCCGCTGGCAACGCTCGTCGATGGTGGCGTAGGTCATCGACCAGTCCACGCTCAGCCCGAGCTGGCGCCACAAGGCCTCGAAGGCGTGCTCGTCTTCGGCAGTGAGCACGTGGCACAGCTCGATGAAGTTCCGGCGCGAGATCGCCAGTTCGCCGCGGGCCTCCACGGCCTTGGCGTCGCCGCCGTCAGCAGGCGGCTCGAAGTTCTCGTCGTAGGGCAGCGAGGGGTCGCAGCGCACCCCGAAGTAGTTCTGGACGCGCCGCTCGGTGGGCAGGCCGTTGTCGTCCCAGCCCATCGGGTAGAAGACCTCGTAGCCCGCCATGCGCCGGTAACGGGCGATGTTGTCGGTGTGGGTGTAGCTGAACACGTGCCCCATGTGCAGCGAGCCGCTCACGGTCGGCGGCGGGGTGTCGATGCTGAATACCTGCTCGCGGGTGGCACTGCGATCGAAGCGGTACACGCCGTCGGCTTCCCAGCGCTGCGACCACTTCGCTTCGAGCCCGTCGACGGTGGGCCTGTCGGGCACCTGCGTCATGCGCCGCAAAGCTACCGGCGTGCCCCACCGCAGGCCGCTCTTGGGCACCGGCCAGTTGCGCGATGTCTCGCGGGTACGTCAAAAGCTGTCATGAAATTGTCACAGAAGTGCAATGACATTGACTAATGTGTGCGTTGGTTGCCGCCTGCGGGGGCGGTCGGCAACTTCAGCCGTATTGCCGACCAAAGGGGGTCGATTGGCATGATGGCGACAATTCTGACGCTGATCATCCTGGGCATGGTGTTCCAGGGTGCGATGGTGGTCGTAGACAGCGTCCTTGACACGATCAAAGTGAACGACACGCTGAAGTCGATTCCGATTGTCGGAGGCAATCTGAACCTGATCTGGGCGTACTTGTTCGTGCTGATTTCTCAGATCAACGGCGCGAACGATGTGCTCAATCTGGGATTCGGAACGAACATGGAACTGCTGTCGCTCGGCCGCTTCGGCATGGACGTAGCGACAGCCATCGTTCTCGTTGCCTTCATCCCGGTTCGAGACGCTGCAATCAGCGCCTTGAAGAAGGGCATCGGCGGTCGGGGCGACTGATCAATCCGGCAGCACGATGACGCCCTGGTCGCGCAGCGCGTCAATCTCGTCGTCGCCGTAGCCCAGCTCGCTGAGGATCTCGACCGCGTGCTCGCCCAGCAGCGGGGCGTGGCGCCGCAACCGCGTCGGCGTCGCTGAGTAGATCACCGGATCGGCTACATAGCGGTACGCCCCTTCGGTGGGGTGCTCCGAGATGCTCACGAGGCCCACTGCGGCGAGCTGAGGATCTGCGTCGAGGTCTGCCAAGTCCATGACCCTCGCGGCCGGGATCGAGTGGGTGTCGCAGTAGGCGATCCACTCGTCGGTGGTGCGACGCACCGAGAGCTCCCCGAACAGTGCGTACAGCTCGTCGATGTGCGCGATCCGCGAGTTGTGGTCGGCGAAGCGCGGATCGTCGGCCAGCTCAGGTCGTTCGACGAACGCGAAGAAGGCTCGGTACTGCGTATCGTTGTAGGGCAGCAGGCACACCCAGCCGTCGGAGGTGGGATAGGGCCGCCGGTGCGGCGTGAGCAGCCGGTCATAGCCGAATGGTCCCTCGGGCGGCTCGAAGACGGCGCCGCGGTAGTGCTCCACCAGGTTGAAGGCCACCATCGTCTCGAACATGGGCACCTCGATGGCCTGTGCTGCGCCGGTCCGTTCCCGATGGAACAAGGCCGCGAGCACAGCCTCCACCACATGCAGCCCGCTGACCTTGTCGGCGATCACCGAGGGGACGAAGCCGGGCTCGCCTGCGATGCGACCGATCAGGTCCGACAGGCCGGATGCGGCTTGGATGGCGTCGTCGTACGCCGCTTTATCGCGGTACGGGCCCCCGCTGCCGTAGCCGTTCGCACGGCAGCAGATGAGCTGCGGATGCTGTGCTCGCAGGGACTCGGCGTCGAGGCCGAGACGTTCGAGTGCTGCGGCCCGCATGTTGGTGATCAGCACGTCGGAGCTCGCAAGCAGCCGCTGCATGGCTGCACGCCCGGCATCCGATTTGAGGTCCAGCGCCAGCGAGCGCTTGTTGCGCTGGATGTTGAGGCTGAAGCCTGACATGCCAGCGGACCGGGCAGGCAGACCGTTGCGGGTTGAGTCTCCGTCCAGCGATTCCACCCTGATCACATCGGCGCCGTGATCTCCCAGCATTCGGCAGGCCATGGGCCCCATGAGCACGGTGGTGAGATCGACTACGCGTATTCCATCGAGGGCTCCGGCCGATTCGTGGCTGGCCGCGGCGGCGATGCCTGCAGTGTCTGGCATGGGAGCCTCCGCTTACTCAGTCGATCCGGCTGCAGCGGCTTGACGCTCCTCGCGCTCGGCGGCCTTGATGCCGTGGCTCATGACGATGGTGGGCGCGAGCAGCATCGAGCCCACCACGAGCGCCACGGCGATCAGCGTGCTGAGCAGCGGCGTGTAGCCCCAGCGGATGCCGACGGCCCCGCAGATGAGCGAAGCGGCATAGAGGCCGTATCCGGTCCGTTGCCCCAGGCTGGTGATCCGCTTCAGCCGGGCTCGCCGAGCGAGAACATCGTCCACGGTCCCATTATCTCGGCACGCTGCGGCGTTCAGGCTCCGAAGAGCTGGGGATCGTGGCTCCCTGTCGGCTCGTCGCCCGAGACGCGGTCGTATTCCCCCGCCTGATTGCCGATGGGCTCCTCGGCCTGCGGCTCATGAGGCCACGGAGCGGGGGCCGGCCACGGTGCCGGTTCGACCCTCGAGGCCCAGGCCGGCTCGCTGGGTATGGGCACCGGGCTGGGTTCGGACGGGGCAGCGACGGGTGCGGGCGCTGCGGGAGTTGCCGCTGCGGTTGAGCCGATCAGTGGGGGATGCTCCAGCGTCGTGCGCTGTCCTGCGGGCCTCAGCACGACCGAAACCTCGTCGTAGTCGTCGAAGTCGCTGTGCGACACCGCCGCCAGTCGTTGCAGCTCCCGGGCACCCGGCCACATCAGCCGGAATCCGACATTCGCCAAGCCGGCGGCAGTCACCAGGTCGCCGAGCGTGATGACATCTCTCAGCGGCGCGAGCGGGATCGCACCGCCCAGCCAAGCAGCGATCGTTGCGTCGTCCGACCACCGGCGTGCCGCACCCAGCAGCACCCGGTCGATCCCGTCGTAGTCGATGATGCCCGCGGCCACGACGGCACCTTCGCTCACCGGCACGTAGCCGTTCACCAGGAGCACACCGAGATTCGCGGCCATGCCGATTGCGGCGATGGTTGCGCCGGCGATGTGCCGGTTGAGCAGGCACCCCGCGAGCAGCAGCGCCAGCGAGATGCCGAGGGCGAACCGGCCGGCGAGCATGTTGGTGTCCAGCCCGACGGCGAGCGACAGGACAGCTCCGAGCACCAACACCGGCCAGTGGTTGATTCGCACCCCTCGGATCCCGCTGAGAATTCCGGAGGGTGTGCCGCCGGTGACCAGAGCGACAGCAAAGCCGACGCCGAGTCCGATGAGGGCCAGGAGCGTGATGAAGGACACCGCGTTCTGAAGATACCGAGTAGCGCGCGAGCGTTCGGGGATGCGGCAGCAGGCGGCCATCCAATCTCCGCAGCGCGCTGGTGGATCGTCGAATGCGCACAGCAGGGGCGGCACGGCTGCCGCTCGGTTAGCTTTGCGCCGGCCCTTCGCCCCGGGCCCGTCGAGGAGAGACAACGTGCTGGACGTTCGAGCTGAGTTGACTGCGACCGTGTGGAAGGTGGTCGCCGAGGTGGGCACCGCCGTAGCTGCCGGCGACGATTTGCTCATCCTCGAGTCCATGAAGATGGAGATCCCGGTCACTGCACCCGAGAGCGGCACGCTCGCGGAGATGCATGTGGCCGAAGGCGACTCCGTCGCCGAAGGCGATGTGCTTGCGGTGGTCGCCACGTCCTGACCTCCGGCGCGGCCGTAGCCTTGACGTTCCGTGGGCGCTGCCGTTGCCTTTGAGGGCGTCGTTGCCCTGCTGGACCGCTTTCCCGCATTGGCGGGTGTGGATCTCAGCGTGCAAGCCGGCGAGATGGTGTGCCTGAGAGGACCCAACGGAGCAGGCAAGAGCACGTTGCTGCGGGCCTGTGCGGGGTTCGTGCCCGTGCGGGGCGAGCGCGCCGAGGTGCTCGGCTTTGACCTGAAAGCGCAGCGTCGCTCGGTCCGGCCTCACGTGGGATTGCTGGGGCATCGGTCACCCCTGTACGGCGATCTGCGGATCGACGACCAGTTGCGCCACTGCGCTGACGTGCACCGCGCCGGAGTACCTGAAGTCTCAGCCGCGATCGAGCGCTTTGCACTCGGCGGCCGTCTCGGCGAGGTTGCCATTCGACGGCTCTCGGAAGGCCAGCAACGGCGGGTGGCGCTGGCGTGCCTGACCATCGCGCGGCCGCGGCTGTGGCTGCTGGATGAGCCCCATGCCGGGCTTGACACCGTGAGCCGGGACGCGCTCGACGAGCTGCTGGCCGATGCCGTGGAGGCAGGCGCCACCGTGATGTTCGCAACGCACGAGACGGGCCGCTCCCGCGTTGCGGCCGCTCGCCAAGTGATGCTGGCCGGCGGCCGCGTCGAGCCGTCTGCACCCATGTCACAGACCAATGGCCCGACCGATGTGGCGTGAGATCTGGCTTGTCTGCCGCAAGGACATGATCATCGAGTGGCGGGCTCGCGTCACCCTCGTCCAGATCGTCCCGACCGTGCTGCTGGTGCTGGTCGTCTTCGCATTCGCTCTTGACGCAAACCCGTCGCTGCTGGGTGCGGGAGCGGGCGGCCTGTTCTGGGTGGCTGTGCTCTTCGGGACAGTGCTCGGGGCGAAGCGCAGCTTCGACATCGAAGCCGAAGGCGGGAACCTCGATGCTCTACGTCTCGGAGGGCTCGTGCCTGCGGCCATCCTCTGGGGCAAGGCGGCGGCGCTGGCCCTGCAGCTCGTGCTCGTCGGCGTTTTCGCCGCGGCGGGCCTGCTGGTGCTCTACTCAGTGACCGTCCACGACTGGTTCTTGATCGTGGTTGCAGGACTGTGCGGTATGGCTGCGTTCGCCATCTGCGGGACGCTGTACGGGGCGATGACGGTAGGTCTGCGGTCCGCAGATACCCTGCTCCCGCTGCTGCTGATCCCGGTGGCAGCACCGGTGCTCTTGGCCGGAACCCGGGCGTTCGACGTGGCGCTCGGGACCAGCGCCGACCAAGGCTGGAGCTGGACAGCACTGCTCGCAGTGGTGCTCGTCACTTATGTCGCAGTGGGCTGGGCCGCAGCCGGCCCGCTGCTGGAGGACGCCTGAGTCGCCCGATGATCGAGACACCTGAGCCCGACCTTCGCGAGCAGGCGCAGCGAGCCGGTTCCCTGTCGATGACCGGCAGCGTCGCCACCCGGCTGCTCGGCGTGGTCGCGATCGCCGCTGTGGGTGTGATGGCGCTGCTGGCGCTGTGGATCTCGCCCGCCGATGCGGTCCAAGGCGATGCGGTGCGCCTCATGTACGTCCACGTGCCTTCCATCTGGGTCGCCTATGGAGGTTTCGTGCTCACCGCATTCGCCAGTGCCAGGGTGCTGTGGCGCACTCGCAGCGGCGCCGGCGGCACCTACGGCGTCATCGCTGATCGGCAGGCCCGGCGGTGGGACCGCGTCGCCGGTGCGGCGGCCGAGCTCGGTGTGCTGTTCACGGCTCTCACGCTGGTAACCGGTTCGCTCTGGGGAAAGGTGACCTGGGGCACCTACTGGCAGTGGGACGCCAGGCTCACCACGACCGTGCTGCTGTTCGTGACCTATTTGGGGTACTTGGCGCTGCGCCGGCTCCCGGCCGAGTCGCGTGCGCGGGCCCGCAGGTCGGCGGTGATGGCGCTCATCGCGGTCGTCAACCTGCCCATCGTCCACTACTCGGTGGACTGGTGGCGCACGCTGCATCAAGAGGCCAGCCTGAACCTCGAACCGGGGGGCGACCGCAACATCACCGGTGAGATGTACTGGACGCTGCTGTATTCGTGGGCCACTTTCACTGTGGTGGCGCTGTGGATCGGCATTCACCGCTACCGGGTGCTGCGCCTCGAGGAACTTGCCGAAGAGGCATCGCTGGAAGAACTCCTCGCCCAGCGTCGTGACGAGCAGGCGGCGGGCCGATGACGCACGCGGCAAACGTGTTCTCGGGCTACGTGCTGGCAGCCGTCGCGACGGCCGCCTATGTCGTGTGGGTGATTCACCGTGGACGCACGCTCGGTCGGCACCTGGGGATCGGCGCGCGAGGCCCCGTTTCCGACGTCGCCGACGAGTCCCGTCCCCGTGACTGACCTCAGCCCCCGGCACCCACTGGAGGCGTCAGGTGACCGCGCGGCGGTGCGCCGGCAGATGGGTCGTCGCCGCAAGGCCGTGATCGGCGCCTTCGTGCTGTTGCTGCTCATCGCTGGCGGGGCGGCGACAATCGCCGGCCTGCGCAACGCCACACTGTTCTTCCGCAATGCCGACGAGGCGATCGCGGAGCGGGTCGAGCTGGGCGATCGGCGCTTTCGCCTGCAGGGACGGGTGGTACCCGCGTCGGTGGCCGTCGACGGCGGTGTGACCACGTTCGAAGTGATTCACAACTGCGCCTCGGTCGCGGTGCGCCACTCGGTCGATCCTCCGGACCTGTTCGAGTCGCCGTGGATACCGGTGGTGCTGGAAGGGCGCTGGGTGCCCGGAGAGGTCGCGACGGTCGCTGGGCGCGATACGCACTTCTTCTCAAGCGACAACATGCTCGTGAAGCACACCAACGAGTACGCAGCAGCCAACGCGGATCGCATCGGTGATCCCGACGAGCCGCCCGAGGGCTTCCTCGACGACTGCCCATTCGAGGTGCCCCGGCTGTGATCGCCGTGCTGGGCACGCTCGGCGTGGCCGTCGGCCTCGTCAGCGCGCTCGGCGGTGCCGCAACGCTGGTTGCAGCCAGAGCGCTCGGCGAGCCCGAGCGGTGCCGCCAGGCGCTGGCATGGATCGCGGCCATGGCCGGCGGCTGCGTGCTGGCTGTGGGAGCGATGGAGTTCGCCCTGCTCAGCGACGACTTCTCGCTCGCGTACGTGGCGCGCAACTCCACCATCGCCACACCGCTCATCTACAAGATCGCCACGCTCTGGGGCGCGCTCGAAGGATCCATCCTGCTGTGGGCGCTGGTGCTGTGCGGCTATGTGGGCGCCGCGGCATGGCGCTTCCGTGCCCGGACATCGGAACCAACGGTTGCCTGGGCGCTTGCGGTGATGCTGGGTGTGTGCATCTTCTTCTTCGCACTCCTTGCCGGTCCGGCGAACCCGTTCGGCACGCTCGCCGATCCGCCAGCGGACGGCGGCGGCTTGAATCCGCTGCTGCGCAACCACCCGCTGATGGCGATTCACCCCGTCATGCTGTACCTGGGGTACGTCGGGTTCACCGTGCCGTTCGGGTTCGCGGTCGCTGCGCTCATCACCGGCCAGTTCGACAGCCGCTGGCTGGCCGATACCCGCCGCTGGACGCTGATGGCCTGGGGAAGCCTGGGCGCAGGGATCATGCTGGGCGCCTGGTGGTCCTACGAGGTCTTGGGCTGGGGCGGCTACTGGGCATGGGATCCCGTCGAGAACGCCTCGCTGCTGCCGTGGCTGACCGCCACCGCATTCGTGCATTCGCTCATCACCCAGCAACGACGCCAGATGCTGCGGGTGTGGAATCTCTCGCTGCTCATCGTGACGTTCGCGTTGACGATCTTCGGCACGTTCCTCACGCGCTCGGGCGTGCTCGAGTCGGTGCACGAGTTCAGCGAGTCATCGCTGGGACCGATCTTGCTGGCGTTCTTCGCGGTGATCGTGGTGAGCGGCGTGGTGCTGGTGGCCTGGCGCGGCGAGGCGCTGCGAAAGCCGGCCAGCCTGGGTTCGATCTGGTCCCGGGAAGGGTCGTTCCTCGGCAACAACCTGCTCTTCGCCGTCGCAGCATTCGTGGTGATGCTCGGCACGGTGTTCCCGCTCTTGGCCGAGGCGGTCGCGTCCGAGCGTCTGGCGGTGGGGCGGCCCTATTTCGACCGGATGCTCGCACCGGTCGGCATTGCGTTGCTCGGCCTCATGGCGCTGTCGCCGGCGCTCAATTGGCGCGACACCCCGGCTGAGCTTCGCTCGAAGCGGCTCGTGTGGCCTGCCGCGGCAGGGGCGCTGACCATGGTGCTGTCGGTGTGGGCCGGAGCACATGGACTGTGGCAGGTGCTGGCGCTGGGCTTGGGCGGTTTCGTCATCGGCAGCGCTGCGCGGCTGCTGTGGCTGGGCGTGCGGCGCAATGGCTGGCGCGGACTGCTGGGACGCACCGGCGGCGGCATGATCGCCCATATCGGGGTCGCCGTGATCGCCTTCGGGTTCATCGCGTCGAGCGCATACGGATCCGAAGGCGAGTTCACGCTGTCGCCGGGGGAGTCCGGCGTGGTCGCGGGCCACCAGGTCACCTACTTGGGGCTCACCGATGAAATAGAGAACGGCAACCGGGTCGTGCGGGTGCGAGTGGACGTCGAAGATCGGGGCATCTTCGAGCCGGCGGTGACACGTTTCGCCGAATTCGGCCAGCCGATCTCGACGCCGTCAGTGGCCACGAGCCTGATCGACGATGTGTATCTGTCGCTGGCCACCATCCCCGAAGAAGGAGACAGTGACGTAGCGCTGCGTGTGCTCATCAAACCGCTCGTGGCATGGATGTGGCTGGGCGGTGCCGTGCTCGTGCTGGGCATTGCCGCCGCCCTGGTGCCGACCCGCATCGGCGCACGCGACCGCGTCCCGCGCCGCAGTGGAGTATCCGCATGAGCAGCAACCCGGCCGCGCTCCGTGGCCGTTCGTGGGTGCGGGTTGCGGCAGTGCTCGTGGGTCTGGTGGCCGCCGGACTGATCGCGCTGCTGGCGACTCGGGACTCCGACGGCGGCGGCATCCGTGCCGCGAGCCCGCTCATCGGCGAGTTGGTCCCGCCATTGCGTGGCGAGCTCATCTGGCCGCCCGATTCGTTCCTCGACGCCGGTGGCGCACAAGCCCTGCCGGGGGCGCGGATCGGTCCCGATGATGTAGCGCGCTTCGACATCGACGCGGTTGGCCCGCTGTCATCAAATCCGCGGTGGGTGCTCGTCAATTTCTTCGCGTCGTGGTGTGTGCCCTGTGAGCGTGAACATCCCGCGCTCGCGACGTGGGCGGCTCGTCATTCCCGCGACGGTGTCCTCGTGGCTGTGCCATTCGGCGATCGGACGTCCGACGCGATTGCGTTCTACGAACGTCTCGGCGGCGACTGGTCGGTCGTCGACGATCCCGATTCCCGCTGGGCGGTCGAGTTCGGCGTACTGCGGCCGCCCGAATCGTTCCTGATCACACCCGACGGCATCGTGGCAGCTCGGTGGCAGGGACAGATCAGCGCAGACGATCCTGACGAGGTGATCGCGTTGCTGCTGGGCACCGCTGGCAGCGACGCCGAGGCGCAGCCCGACTCATGAGCCGACCATGAGCGTCTCGGAGGCGACCCAGCCTGCTGATCCGACTCCGCCGACTCCGTCGATCCGCGGTGGTGCTGGGATGCGGCGCATCGGCTGGCTTGCCGTGGCCGCTGTGGCCATCATCGCCGCGGTCCTGGCCGCGACATCGTCCCGGCCGCCAGCGACAGAGGCCGAGCGTGCGTATGAGCTGAAGGAAGCGACGCTCTGCCCGGTCTGCGACGGCCAGAGCGTCCTCGAGTCGAATGCACCAGCGGCGGCAGCCATGCGCCGGCAGATCGATGCGTGGGTGGATGCCGGCCGCAGCGATGCCGAAGTCAGGGCCGACCTTGCTGCCGCCTACGGCGACGACGTGAATGCGCTGCCGCCGGGGGAGGGGGTGGGCACGCTGGTGTGGGCGTTGCCAGTGGCCGCCTTCGCCGCGGCCGCAGCAGGGCTGTGGGCTGCGACCCGTCGCTGGAAGGCTCGGGCCGGCGCAGCCGATGAGACCACGGATGACGCCGGCGCAGACGCAGCCGCCGATTTGGATCCCGCGGACATCCGAGTGCGCCGAGGCGGCTGGCGCAGCGCGACTGTCGTCACGGTCAGCGGACTGGTGCTCGTGGGCGCGGTGGCTGGAGTACTGGTGGCTCGCTCGGCAGGGCTACGCCTGTCGGGCGAGACCCTGACGGGCGACATCGACCGCTCGGCCCGCTCGTTGCTCGTCGATGCACAGCGCCAGTTCGCTGCGAACCAGCTCGATGAATCCCGCGCCACGCTGGGGGAGATCTTCCGGCTCGACCCTGATCTGCGCGGCGCGCTCGTACTGTCAGCCCGCCTGCACCTGCGTCACTGCGAATCCGCGTCATCGCAGGACCCGTCCGGCGCAGGCGAAGCAACCGATGCTCCCGCGGCCGGCTGCGATCTGCAGTCGGCCCTCGTGGATCTGGACCGAGTCCTAGCTGACGACCCCAGCGACACCGAGGCACTGGCGTTGCGCGGCTGGCTGCTGGTGCGCATCCCCGACCGCGAGCTCATCGTCGCCGGAATAGCGTCGCTCGACGCCGCCGTCGCGCTCGACCCCAGCGAGTTCGATCCGTGGGTCTTCCGCGGCTACACCGCCCGCTTCATCGAGCGCGACCTCGAAGCTGCCATCGGCTACTACGGCGCAGCGCTGCAACGCAACCCGCCTCCCGCAATGGCCGCCGCCCTCGAAGCCGCAATCGCCGAGATGCAAGCCGAACTCGAATAGCCGACCGCAGAACGCCCGCGGGGCGCTGGGCGGAGCCAGTTCGATGCGCTGCGGGCGGCGATGGTTGCGGCAGTAGCGTGCTTGGCGAACGGCAGGTGCGGCTGCAACGCCGGTGCAGGCACCACGCGGCAAGCGATCGCAACCGGTCAGGGGCACCCAGTGAAGGGCAAGCGTCGAGGGTCAGCCGCCAACGGCGGACCAGCCAGCGTCACTGATCAGCAGCTGGCCGCTGCCGTGGCTGACGTGATCGATCCAGAGTTGCGCCGGCCCATCGGCCAGATGGGCATGCTGCGAGCCGCTGCAGTCGCCGGGCGCGCTGCACAGGTGCTAGTGGCCTTGCCGTCGAACGACTGGCCGGCCGCGGGCCACGTTTCGCACGCCGTGAGCGAGGCGGGACGCGCCCTCGACGGCATCGACGATGTCGTCGTGGAATTCACGGTGATGGACGAGGCCGAGCAGTCGACGTTGCGGGCCCAGCTCATCGGCGACCCGGCAGCCACCGCGGGCACCCAGGCCGGCCATGGACACGCCGAGGGCCGTGAAGTGCCATTCGCCCAAGCTGGCAACAAGACACGCGTGCTGCTGGTGGCCAGCGGCAAGGGCGGCGTCGGCAAATCCAGCGTGACCGTCAACCTTGCGATAGCGCTGGCCCAGCGCGGCACCCGCACCGCCGTCATCGACGCCGATGTGTGGGGCTTCTCCATTCCCCGGATGCTCGGCGTTGCTCGCCCTCCCACCGTGATCGACCAGATGGTCGTGCCCACCGAAGCGCACGGTGTGCGCTGCATGTCGATGGGCTTCTTCGCCCGCGAAGACCAGCCGGTGATCTGGCGCGGCCCGATGCTGCACAAGGCGCTCGAGCAATTCCTCACCGATGTCTTCTGGGACGAACCAGACCATCTGCTCATCGATCTGCCGCCCGGCACCGGCGACATTTCGCTCTCGCTGGCACAGTTCCTGCCCCGCTCGGAGATGCTGGTGGTGACCACGCCGCAGCCAGCAGCGCAGAAGGTTGCCCAGCGCGCTGCCCAGATGGCAGGGCGTGTCAACCTGCAGGTGCGGGCCGTGATCGAGAACATGAGCTGGTTCACGGGCGACGACGGCAAGCGCTACGAACTCTTCGGCTCCGGAGGCGGCCAAGCACTCGCTGACGAGTTGGAGGTGCCGTTGCTGGGCCAGGTGCCCCTGGTGCCGCAGTTGCGCGCGGGCGGCGATGAGGGCATGCCGATCGCCGCGGCAGACCCCGACAGCGAGACGGCCGGTGTGTTTCAAGACATGGCGCGCTTGCTCTGCGAGGAGCATCTGCCGACCCGTCGCTACAACGAGGGGCTGAAGCTGCTGTGAGCATCACGACAGCACCGACGCCGATCGGCTCGCTCGACGAGCTCAGCTTCGACAACCGCTTCACTGCCGCGCTCCCCGCCGACCCCGACTTCGGCAACACCCGTCGGCAGGTGGTGGGCGCGTGCTACTCGAGGGTCGAGCCGACACCGGTGCCCGCACCGCACTTGCTGGCGCACAGCGCGGAGATGTTCGACCTGCTCGGCTTCGACGCCGAACTGGCGAGCGATCCGGAGTTCGCCGCGGTGTTCGGCGGCAGCACGCTGCTCGACGGCATGGATCCGCATGCCCACTGCTACGGCGGCCACCAGTTCGGCAACTGGGCCGGTCAGCTCGGCGACGGCCGTGCGATCGCGCTCGGCGAAGTGGTTGACCGCAACGGCCAGCACCAAACCCTGCAGCTCAAGGGCGCCGGCCCCACGCCGTATTCCCGCACCGCCGACGGCTTGGCTGTGCTGCGCAGCTCGGTGCGCGAGTTCCTGTGCAGCGAGGCCATGGCGCACCTCGGCGTGCCGACCACCCGGGCGCTCAGCCTGGTGGCGACGGGCGGCATGGTGATGCGCGACATGCTCTACGACGGCCATCCCGAGCTAGAGCCCGGGGCGGTGGTCTGCCGGGTGGCGCCGTCGTTCGTGCGGTTCGGGAACTTCGAGATCTTCGCTTCCCGCGGCGACATCGACACGCTGCGCACCCTGACTGACTTCGTCATCGACACCGACTTCCCTGACCTGATCGCCGGTGCTGCGTCGGGCAACCCGCCGGCGGAGCGATATGCGAAGTTCTTCGACGAGGTGGTGCGGCGCACGGCGGACATGGTGTGCGAGTGGCTGCGGGTCGGCTTCGTCCACGGGGTGATGAACACCGACAACATGTCGATCCTGGGCCTCACGATCGACTACGGCCCCTACGGCTGGCTCGACAACTACGACCCCGACTGGACCCCGAACACCACCGACGCCGCCCACCGGCGCTACCGCTTCGGCACGCAGCCGGCGGTCGCGCAGTGGAATCTCATGCAGCTCGCCAATGCGCTGTACCCGCTGGTGGGCGAAGCCGAGCCGCTGCAGGCAGCCCTCGACGGCTACGTGCCTTACTTCGAGGAGCAATGGTCGGTGATGATGGCCGCCAAGCTCGGACTGCCGGCGCTGGAAACCGAAGCCGACCGCGAGCTGGCGAACGGCGTGCTGGAAGTGCTCCGGCTGGTTGAGACAGACATGACGGTCTTCTGGCGCCGGCTTGCCACGGTGGACACCGCCGAAGGCATCGATCCTGCCGAGCGCATTGCCCCGCTGGCGGACGCGTACTACCAGCCCTCGGAGGTCGCCGACGAGCACCGCTCAGCCACGAGCGAGTTCGTCGAGCGCTATGCGGCGCGGCTGCGAGCACTCGGCATCGCGGACGCCGCGCGGGTCGAGGCGATGAACCGGACGAATCCCAAGTTCGTGCTGCGGAACTACCTGGCCCAACTGGCCATCGACGCCGCCGCCGCCGGCCGCCCCGAGGCCATCGGCGAGCTGCTCGAAGTGATGCGGCGCCCCTACGACGAGCAACCCGACCGCGAGTCCTACGCAGTTCTCCGCCCCGACTGGGCCCGCACCCGAGTCGGCTGCAGCCAGCTCTCCTGCAGCTCCTAGCGGGTCACTGCCAAGCAGACCCGACGCCCAGCGCAGCCGTCAGGCGATGGTGCGCAGGGGGATCTGCACCACGGCTTCGGAGCCCGGAGGGGGCGTCCTGCGCCGAACCTCGAAGGTGCCGCCGAGATCTGACCCGCACAGCGCTCGGACGATCGAGGTGCCAAGCCCGCCTGATCGCTGCGAGTCGTAGTCGGCCGGGATGCCCACACCGTCATCACGCACGACCATCGACAGCAGTGATGCTCTGGCGCATCGTCTCGGTGAGCGTCTCGGCCACATCGCAGAAGTCGACATCGTCGGTGGTCTCGGTCGACAGCGTCTGGTGCACCAGCGCGATGGCGCGGATGCGTCGCACTGCCTCGTCGAGCGCCCGGTTCGCCTCGCGCGACTCCAAGCGACGGGCCTGGATGCGCAGCAGCGACGAGACCGTCTGCAGGTTGTTGGTGACCCGGTGGTGAATCTCTCGGATGGTGGCGTCCTTCGAGATGAGCAGCCGGTCGCGGCGACGCAGCTCGGTCACGTCGCGCAGCATCACCAGGGCGTTGCGCACAGGGGTGTCGGTGAGCGGCAGCGCCTGCAGTTGCACCGTCACCGACTGGTGCTCGACCTCGCCCACCACAGGAATGCCGCCGCTGATGGCACGCCCCACCACGTCGGGTCCCAGGTCGAGATCTCGCACCCGGCGCCCCTGCACGTTGCCGCCGACGCCGATGCGGTGCAGTGCGCTGACGGCATTTGGCGACGCAAAGCCGATGCGCGTCGTCTCGTCGGTGAGGAACAGCCCGTCGCCCACCCGTGGGGCCTCCTCGTCGGCGACCTCGGCGCTGCGGTACGGGAACAGACCGGCCGCGACCATGCGGGCGAGGCGTCCGAATGTCGCGATATAGGTCCGTTCGAGCTCGCCGGGATCGCGGATGTCGGTGAAGCGCGGCGTTACTTCGCTGCTCATCACCGCGATCGTCACGCCGTCGAACGTCACCGGCACGGCGGTGATGCGCGCACGCCGGTCGCCTGGCACGCGCAGGCCCTCGCCGGTGACGATGACGCCGCGGGCGAAGGCCTCTGACACCAATGGCCGTTCACCGGCGGCAACGCACAGCCCGATGTGGTCGTCGCGGTACAGCGTGCGGCCGGTCGTCGGCCGGATCTGGCCGATCACGGTGAGCGGGGTCTCGGGACCGAGCCGGCGCCAGGGCCGGGGC
>NZ_JAPYOK010000058.1:0-7101 GCF_028283155.1 Candidatus Poriferisodalis multihospitum
CCAGATGCCGCGTCTCGAACTCAGCGGAGCCTCAGCAATCGTGACCGGCGGCGCGTCGGGCATCGGCGAGGCCAGCGCTCGCCAGCTCGCCGACGCCGGTGCCCACGTGGTCATCGCCGACTTGCAGGACGACCTCGGCGCCGAGGTGGCCTCATCGGTCGGCGGCCTGTTCGTGCGCTGCGACGTCACCAGCATCGACGACGCCGGTGCCGCTGTGGATGCCGCATCGGAGATGGGCCCGCTGCGTGCGCTGGTCAACTCGGCCGGCCTAGGCAGGGCCGGGCGCACCATCGATCGCAACAACGTGCCGATGGATTTGGAGCAGTTTCGATTCGTGATCAATGTGAACCTGATCGGCTCGTTCAACATGCTCGCCCAGGCGGCATCGGCCATGGCCAAGACCGAGCCGGTCGACAGCGACGGCTCACGCGGCGCGGTGGTCAACATGGCGTCGGTCGCGGCCTTCGACGGCCAGATCGGCCAGGCCGCCTACTCTGCTTCCAAGGGCGGCGTGGTGGGCATGACCCTGCCGATCGCCCGCGACCTGTCCGCCACCGGCATTCGCGTCAACACGATCGCGCCGGGCCTCATCGACACGCCGATCTACGGCGAGGGCGAGCAGTCTGAGCAGTTCAAGGCGCATCTGGGCCAGAGCGTGCTGTTTCCCAAGCGTCTGGGCTACGGCGAGGAGCTCGCCTTCATGGTCATGGAGTGCATCACCAACCCGTACATGAACGGCGAAGTGATCCGCGTCGACGGCGGCATCCGGCTGCCTCCCCGCTGAGCTGCACTGTCACGCCAGGAAGTCGGCGATGGCGTCGTTGAACGCCTCGGCCTGCTCCTGGTTGGCGAGGTGGCCGGCGCCGGCCCACCAGCGTCGGCGCCGTGATGCGCCCCAAGTCGGGGTAGTGATTCGACTCGGCCATGGAGTCGCAGGCCCACTGGTAGCAGGGCATGCGAATCGAAGGCACCATCATCTCGGCCACATGCGCACGCAGCTCGTTGCTGGCATCTGGGCCTACAAGCCGTTGCGCACGGGCAGCGGCGAAGCCTTCGGGCCCCAGATCGACGAAGTCCGTTGCTCGCGCCCGCATAGCCTCCGCTTGCTCGGGCTTGGTACCGGCGCCGGCACTGGAATCGGCCAGGATCAACGCCGAGACCAGCTCGGGATGCCGCAGGACCAGCCTAGTCGCCGTGACGCCGCCCCACGAGACACCCAGCACCGCGGCAGGGCCATCTGACTCGGCGACAATCAGGGCCGCCGCCGCATCAGCCCAACCATCGATTCCCGGCGCTGCGGCGGGGTCTGCCGAATGCCGGTATCCGGGGGCATCCCACGCCACCAGCCGCACGCCCAAGCGTTCGGCGAGCGGGCGCTGGCCCAAGAACGCATCGGCGCATGATCCGATGCCGTGCAGGCACAGCAGCACCGGCGCGCCATGGCGGCCATAGGACCAGGAGAAAACGGAACTCGAGGCGCTCATGGCGCCGACCTCGTGAGCAGCTTCGCCGGACAGCGGGTGCAGTCGGAACTCGAGGCGTTCATGGAACCGGCGCTCAGGATGCAGGGCGCACCCGGGCGAGCGGGGTCGGCACGCCGGCCACCGGCGCACGGGTGCGGAAGATGCACCCGCCGCCGGCCGCGCCGAGGGCATCGGCCGTACTGCCGCCGGTCACGATGTACAGGTCGCGCATGTCGGCGCCGCCGAAGCAGACGCTGGTGACAAATTGGTCGGGCACCGGCACGGCGAGATCGGGCTCGCCGTCTGGCGTGTAGCGCTGCACCCGGCCGCCTTCGGCCAGCGCAACCCACACGCCGCCGTCGACATCCACCGCGAGTCCGTCGGGCACCTTGCGCTCGGCCACGAACTCGCGTCGATTCGATACGACATCGCCGTCGACGTCAGACACCCAGACCCGGCCTGGAATGCTGTCGGAGTGATAGAGCCGGGTGCCATCGGGTGAGAAGCCGATGCCGTTGGTGAGCTGGACGTCGCCATACACCTCGTCGGTCGAGCCGTCCAGGTTGATGCGGTACAGCTCGCCCGCCTCGTCGGGGGATGACTCGTCGAACGGGTTGCGCCGCAATGAGCCGACGTAGACGCGTCCCAGCGCGTCAGTGTGCATGTCGTTGAAACCGGCGACATCGGGAGCGAACAGCACTTCGGAGCCGGCGTCGGTGACGTGCTGGATGTTGCGACCGCTCACCACAACACCGCCGTCGGCGTGCAGCACCATGCCGCCGACGCCCCGACGCTTTGGGACCACGATCTCGATCTCGCCGTCGGGCCTCAGCCGGCGCACGCCGCCGTTGGGCACGTCAGAGAAATAGAAGTTGTCGTGCTCGTCGACTCTGGGACCTTCGATCAGCCCCCATCCGGAACTCAGCAGATCCAACTCGAACCCGTCACTCACTTGGCTCTCCCCCCGCCATCGGTCGGCTACAGCATCACTCGCAGTGTGCGGACACTAACCAACACGCGCGCCCTCCCACCGGGCGGACCCGACCCGTCGACCCGCGGTGAGCGGACATCCAACGAGCGCGACGAGAGCCGGCATTGCGCTGGCGAATCAACGAAGCCCCAGCGTCCTGGCAATCAGGTATCTCGATATTCCGAACTGGCTGTCACACGCCCTCGGTACTGTGCAGCCGTGCGAATCTTGCACACCTCGGATTGGCATCTCGGTCGGAGCTTCCACGGCGAATCGCTGCTCGCAGAGCAACGACAGGTTGTACCGGCGACGCAGATCACCAGGAGTCCCGACGCGCCAGCCATGACAAAGTCACTGATCAAGCAACTGCGCTGATCCGTCGGCATGCCTCCGCTGCCGGCCCGATACGCACAGTCGTGGTGGCACACACCTTCGTCGCCGGCGGCACCGAGACTGACTCCGAACGAGCGCTCAGCCTCGGCAGCATCGACCGCGTCGGCTTGTCTGCGTTCGACGGTTTCGACTACGTGGCTCTCGGCCACCTGCATCGGAGCCAGGATTTTGACAACGGCCGGATCGCCTACTCAGGCAGCCCGCTGCCGTACTCGTTCTCCGAGGAAGGCAGCACCAAGTCGGTGCGCATCGTCGAGATGGACGCCGCCGGCCGCTGCAGCACGGAGGTGGTGCCGCTCGGCGTCGGTCGCCCGCTGCGCACCCTGACAGGCCGTTTCGCTGATCTGCTCGAGAACCCCGAACTCGCCGACACAGAAGCGGCCCGTGTGCGTGTTCGACTCACCGACGACGAACTGCCCCTCCAAGCCATGGCGCGCCTGCAGAAGCGTTTCCCGCACGCAGTTGTGCTCGAACACATGCCCGACGGGCGTCTTGCACCCGGAGGCACGGACATCGCGAATGCCGTGGCGAGCGCTGAGACAGCAAGCGAACTCACCCTGCGATTCTGGAGCGACCAGCACGGCCGTGATGCAACGCAGCCGGAACGAGAGGTGCTGGCAAGCGCTGTTGCCGCTGCGGCTGTCAGTGACGAGCGCCGATGAGACCCCACCGCCTCGCGTTCCGCGCCTTGGGCCCCTACCCCGGTGAAATAGAGATCGACTTCGACAAGCTCGTAACCGATGCGCTCTTTCTGATCTGGGGCCCCACTGGCGGCGGCAAGACATTTCTGCTCGACGCCCTGTGCTTCGCGCTCTACGGCAAGGCCCCGGGAGAACGCCCTCTCCCCTCCGACCAGCGCCCGCATGAGGTGTCACCTTGGGTCGAGCTGGAGTTCGCCGCCCAAGGCGAACGCTGGCGCATACGCCGTATACCGTTGCACGAACGCGCCGTGAAACGCGGCAGCGGAACCACAGTGGAGCAGGCCAGCGCCACTCTCGAACAGCTCGTCGACGGCATGTGGCAGCCGGTCGCGCGGAAGATGAAGGATGAAGTCAACCCAAGAGTCGAGCAACTGCTCGGCCTTACGGCTTCACAGTTCCAGCAGGTCGTCCTGCTCCCCCAAGGACGCTTCGCCGAGGTGCTTCGATCCGGTTCCGAAGAACGGGAGAGACTGTTGCAGACTCTGTTCGACACTTCGGTCTACAAGTCGGCCGTCGGCTGGCTGGACGATCAGGCGAAGCAACGTCGAGCAACATCAACGGACTTCGAACTGCGACTCAGGGGTCTGCGCCTCACGGCCGCCGATCGCTGGCGCGAGGTGCTTCCAAACGAAGACGACCTCGGATCGCCTGCCGCTCACGATCTGACCAACCAGCGGCAGGCCGGGACGGTGTTGTTGGCTGTCGACAGCGACGGACCACCTGACGGGTTAGATGACGGTTCTGCCGACGGGGCAAACACCGGCGAGTCGACCGACACGCCATGGCCCGCCGATCAGGACCAGTTCGACGATCTCGTCGATCGAGCGCAGTCGGCCGCTGCGAGCGCTGGTGATGCTGAAGAAGCTGCTGTGGCAGCGCACAGTTCGGCGAGTGACCATCACGGCGAAACAGTGCAGCTCGCTGAACGGTGGGATCGGCGGGAGAGTCTTCGGCAGGAGCTGAACAGGCTCGTCGACGCCGAGTCCAGCATCAACGCCCAACGGAAGTCCCTTGACCGTGCCGACGCCGCCGAAGTGCTGCGGCAGGTGCTCGATGACGAGAAGAACAGGCGCGATGAATTCACTCAGTGTGCTGAGGAGGTGCGGGAGCACTACGCAGCACTGCGGGAGAAATTGGCCGGAGCGCCGAGCCTCCCTGACGATGTCGCCATCCCGCCCACAGACGACCCAGCGTTGCAGAACCGCCTCACCCAAGTTCGCACGCAGATCGCGCTCCACTTGGACAAGCTCAGCGAATTCGTTGAAGACGCCTGCACGGCAAGCCAACGGGAATCGGATGCCGCTGCTCAACGAGAATCCGCCGAGGACCATCTCGAACGGCAACGGCAGTTGGACAATGCCGCCCATGAGCACGACGCCGAGAAGGACGAAGCTGAAGAGAGACTGAGCGAGGCAACGTCAGCCGCTGATCGAGTATCAGGACTCAGGGACATCGCCGCAGGCGCACATGAACGCGCTGCAGCGGCAGCCGATCTCCAGGCGCTGATCCCAGAATTCAGCTCTGCGACCGAGAACTTGCGCGTCGCCAGAGAGGCAACCATTGAGCGCCGCAACGAAGAACTCGACTTGCGTCATCAATACCTCGACGGCATCGCCGCAGTACTCGCTGGCGAGTTGGCCGATGGTTTGCCGTGCCCCGTCTGCGGATCGACAGAACACCCGACCCCGCCCGAGCCCGCTGAAAACGCCGTAAGCGCGGAGCAGCTCGAAGCAGTCTCGGCTGCCGTCGAGCGCGCAGTCGAAGCCGAGAAGCTCGCAGGCGAGAACCTGCAGAGCATCAGCTCCAGCATGAACACAATGCGCGGACGCGCAGGCGACGTCGCCGATGATCCTGACACTGCGGCTAGCCACGCTGCATCGGCTGCTGCTGAATTGGCAGATGCCGCTGAGTTGGCCGGCGAACGGCCAGCACTGCAGGAGGCGGTTGCGGATCTCCAAGGCAAGGCGGATTCGGCGCGACGACAGTCGGGCGAAGCCGCGACTGCAGCGGCGCTCGCTCTCTCTGCGGCCAAGATGGCAGCGGGTGCAGCCGAGAGTCTGAGATCGAAGATCAGCCAGTCGATCGGTGATGTCGACTTCAACGAAGCCATCGTCGGTCTCGAAGCCGTCAAGTCATGTCTCAGCGACTTGCAAGAGTCCGTTGGACGACATGCGAGCGCCCGAACCGCGCTTGACGCACTGGCCGACACCGTCACAGCGCAGCTTGAAGCGTCTCCCTTTCGCACCTCCGATGAGGCTCGATCCGCACTGCTCTCCAGTGCGGATCGTGACCGGTTGCGAAGTGACGTGGAGAGCCACGACAACGCGAGACGCGTCACCGAACACGACCTCAGTGCAAACGACTTGCAAGACCTTCCGGATGATCGACCCGATACAGACGCCACTCGGGAGGCCGCGGAATCCGCTGGCGAGGTGGCCCGGATCGCCAGAAATCGTCACGCCAGTATTGCGGGTGCCAGCGCCGCGATTCACGGATGGGCTGCCGAGCATCGCGCGATGAACGGCAAGTACGCCGAAGCATTCGAAGATGCTGAACTCTGGACCACCGTCGCCAACCGCTGCGACGGACGACTGTCCCCGAAGGTGTCACTGCAACGCTGGATCCTGTCGGCCTACCTGGAGCAGATATGCGACTTTGCCAATCGCCGACTCAGCACGATGACGAGCGGCAGGTTCCGGCTCGGCGTTTACCGCGATCAAGAACGACACGGTGCCAAGGGAGGGCTGGGCCTGCGCGTTCGCGACGCCTACACAGGCAGAGAGCGCGAGGCCTCCACTCTTTCAGGCGGTGAGACATTCCAGGCGTCGCTGGCGCTGGCGCTGGGCGTCGCCGACGTGGTTGCTGCCCGCACCGGCGGAGTACGCCTTGAGGTTCTCTTCGTTGACGAAGGCTTCGGATCCCTCGACAGCGAAGCGCTGCAACTTGCGATGGACGAATTGGATCGCCTACGCGAAGGCGGCCGTGCCGTCGGCCTCATCAGTCACGTCGCCGAACTGCGTGAGCGCATCCGGACTGGCATTGAGGTCCGCCCGACCGACAGCGGCTCGGAGATCAACGTGGGAGCATTCTCCGAGGTCTAACTTCCGTGTCCGCACAGGCCAATTGGACATTCAGAACCATCGCGGGGACGCGAAGCCCTACCAAGTGCATCAGATTTTGCGTGCTGTCGACCGGATGGAGACCAGCAATGAATGAGCCTCGGTACAAGTTTCGAGCGTCGTGGTCCGACGATGACGGCGCTTGGGTCGGCGCGTGCAACGGATTCCTACTCGTCAGTCACATTGCACCCACGCAGGCGGAGTGCCTTCGCGGCATCCGCGCTCTGGTGGACGACATCGTGCCCGACCTACTCGCCAACGGCGAACCGCTGGCCCAGCCAGTCCCCTGGGATGCGTTCGACGCCATGCAGCTCGACGCCGCAATCGGGTCGGTTGGCTGACTATCCGGCTCGCCTCTCGGCGTGCAACGCCGATGCCCGACGGCGCGAGCTACGGGAACAGGGCGGTTTCTTGGGACAGCGACGGAGGCCCAGCTGATCGCTGGGGCTTGCGTG
>NZ_JAPYOK010000059.1:0-5480 GCF_028283155.1 Candidatus Poriferisodalis multihospitum
GTATGACCCGCTGACCGGCTGGTTCCGCGACGGCTGCTGCAACACCGACTCGGGCGATTTCGGCGTTCACACCGTCTGCGCCGTGATGACGGCGGAGTTTCTGGAATTCTCCAAGTCAGCCGGCAACGACCTGTCGACGCCGCAGCCAGCCACCGGCTTCGACGGGCTGAAGCCCGGCGACCAGTGGTGCCTGTGCGCCTCACGCTGGACCGAAGCCTTTGAGGCGGGCGTCGCTCCCCCGGTGGTGCTGGAGTCGACCCACGCCCGCACCCTGGAATGGGCCAGCCTGAGCGACCTCGAGGAGCACCGGTTCACCGGCAACACGGCTTGAGGCCCCGCCGCCAGCTCGCCGGGTTGGTGCGACTCGCTTGTGCGGTGCTGGCTGCAGGACTGGTCTCGGGCTGCACCGGCAGCACTGCGGGCGACCTTGCGGCGGACGCTCAGCTCCGGCACCGGCTCGTCGAATGCCTGCACGTCATCGACGTAGTCCCCGAGCCTGGTCCTGGCTACGCACCACATGGTTCGGGCGGCGGATTCATGGCGCTGCCCACAGGGACATTGCAGCTCGGGCGATCGGGGTCGGAAGGCTCTGGCCGAGAGGACTACCGGTTCGCGAAGTTCGGGCTGCTCGTGCGCCGCGCTCAGCAAGCCTCGCTGGAGATCGTGAGCGCCCCTGACGACGCCTTCTTCAACTACGGAAGCGGCGCATTCGGGCCCGCCGACACGCTCACGGCCGGACCCTGTGACTCCGACGCGCCATGTGGCGGGTGAGCTTGGGTAGTCAGTCGCCGATGTAGCGGGCTCGGAAGCGGAACCTGAGGGGCTCTTCGCCGTATTCCTCGAGGGCGTGGGCGATCCAGCCGACGGTGCGTGCGATGGCGAAGACGGCCTCGCCGGACTCGGGTGTCATGTCAGCCAGGTAGGTCAAGGCTCCGAGGGCGTAGTCAACGGTGGCGATGCCCTCGCTGCGGTCGGCTGCGAGGTTGTACACCTCAAGGACCGTTCCGAGGCGCTCGTCAGTGTGCCAGGCGCTGGCCAGGGCTTCCATGAGTGCGCCGCAGCGAGCATCACGCTGCTTGAGCATGACGTGCCCGAACCCGGGCGTGAAGCCCAGGGTGCGCTGAGCGTCGCCGAGTGCACTGGCCGCGTCGCCGCTGCGCGCTGCCTCGGCAAGAAGGCGGTGCACCGGGGCACTCGCTGCGCCGTGGAGGCGACCACCGAGCACTCCGAGACCGGCGGTGATGACCGAGTAGGGATCGGCACGAACCGACGCTGCGACTCGGGCCCCCAGCGTGGAACTCGCCAATCCGTGCTCGGCCAAGAGCACGAGTGCTCGGTTCAGTGCTGCTCGGCGTCGCTGACCTGCCCGTCGACCTGCTAAGCGGCACCACAGCGCGTCGGCGATGTCAGAGCCCTGCGGGTTGGAGCGTCGCGGCAGCGAACTGATCATCGCCTTCACAGCCCGGCGTCCGGCAGTGCGCACAGAGGTCGGCGACAGGTCGTCCCGCAGGGGATCTGCTGCAGAGGCGAGTGCGACTCCGATCCGGAGCCGGTCCATGAGGGGCGCTCGCTTGGGAAGCGGGGCCCCGATGTCGTCGGGATCGTCTTCGGATGACCACGATTCGCCTGGAGCTGCTTGCCATATCCGGTCGGCTGCCTCTTCGAACGTCGAGAGTGCAGCCTCGGCCACGAGATCGCGGCCGCGCACGTACACGCCTTCATCGGTTGATCGCGCGATGCGCGTCGACACGAGCGTGGCGAACTCGCCTTCCGGTCGTTGCCGCCGTCGCAGCCGATCGATCTCGGAGGGGTCGAACCGCGACCTGCGGCCGTCCGCGTCGAGCGCTCGGTGCAGCAATCCCCTGCTCACATAGGCGTACAACGTCTCTCGCTTGACACCGAGGCGGGCAGCCGCCTGTTCGGTCGTCAGCCACTCGTCCATGCGCTTGATTCGCCCCAGGTCTCCAGCGCCCAGTGTGGAGCGCCGCGACGTTGATATTGATCAACATTGTCAATATATCTTTCTGCGCCTACGCTCGCTGCCATGAGCAACAACGTCGTCCCCGCAAGATCCGTCGCTCCACCCGGGCTGAAGGGCTTGATCGTGGCCGACACGGCCGTCGGCACCGTCCTCGGCGAGGAGGGCTGGTACCACTACCGAGGCCACGACGCGACGGAGCTCGCCCGGACGGCGTCCTTCGAGACGATTGCCAGCCTGCTCATCGACGGCACGGCGCCGTCTGCGGGCACCGAAGCGGACTTCGCAGCCGAGCTGTCGGCGCATCGGGAGCTGGACGCGGATGCGCTCGACCTCGTCGTCAGGCTGTCGCGCACCGACCTCGACCCGCTCGCGGTGCTGGCCAGCGTGCTGCCGCTGGTCGTCGACGGGCGTCCGAGCATCGACATGACCCACGCCCAACGCCGGCGAGCGGTCATGCAAGCCATAGGTGCCGCCCCGACCGTGCTGGGCACGGTCAATCGCGTGCGTTCCGGGGGCGAGCCAGTGACCCCAGACGACCGCACCTCCTACGCGGCGCACTACCTGAGAACGGCCTTGGGCCATGCACCGCAGCCGGCGCAGACACGGGCAGTCGAGACGTACTTGGGGCTCACCGCCGAGCACGGCTTCAACGCCTCGGCATTCACCGCTCGGGTCATCACCAGCACCGGCGCGTCGGTAGCCGCAGCATTCGCAGGAGCCCTCGGTGCGCTGGCGGGGCCGCTGCACGGCGGTGCCCCGAGCCGTGTGCTCGACATGATCGAAGCGATCGGCGACCCAGCAGCGACCCGAGCCTGGGCATCAGCCGAGCTGGACGCGGGCCGCAAGCTCATGGGATTCGGACATGCCGTCTACCGCACAGCAGATCCCCGCTCGGAAACGCTGAAGCAAGTGGCGCTCGGGCTGGGCGGAGAGCTCGTCGAGCGAGCCGTGGCCATCGAAGCGGAACTGCTCGCATTGCTCGCCCACCACAAACCCGGCGCCGTCATCGTCACCAACGTCGAGTACTACGCCGCTGTGGTGCTGCACCTCGCCGGGCTCCCCCAAGAGGCCTTCACCTCCACCTTCACCGCGAGCCGCATCGTGGGCTGGGGCGCTCACATCCTCGAACAAGCCGCCGACAACAAGATCATCCGGCCAAGCGCCCGATACACCGCAGCGTGATCCTGCGTCGGCCCATGGACGACGTCGACTACATCACAGTGATTGGCGCTCGCTCAGGTGGCTACAGGTCGAGATGGAGGCGGAGGGCGTCGTCGAGCCGCTGCATGAGCTCGAATGGCAGCACCCCGATGCGGTCGCCGATGCGGCTGGCAGCCACCGAGCGGACCTGTTCGGCTTGCGCCTTGGAATCAACCCCCAGCCCTGCGACTGCGGCCTCGATGAGAACTTGGAACGGCAATACCCGGTCGGTGTTCGAGGTCAGCGGCACCACGGTGACGACGCCGCGTCCGGTGATGCCGACCGCAGCATTGGCCGCGTCATTGCTGACAATGACCGCCGGCCGCCACCGGGCGGCGACAGGATGCGGCTAGTCAGAGATCAAGCACCGTGGCCAGGGCGATGTCGACACCCCATTGCTCCTCTTGTGTGAGGTGGCCGACGAAATCGCCAATTCGGCTGACGTCAACAGCTCCGAGCTGCTCCACGAGAACCCGTGTGCTCTGTCCGGCGATGTCGATAGCAGGACGGAACGAAGCTGCCCTTGCGCTGGTAGATGTCGGTGCCACGAGGATGACCGACCGAGGCAGCAATGCGTCGGACTGCACCACGACGCCGTACCGTCGCCCATGCTGTTCGTGTCCCAAGCCCTTCGGCAGGCGCAGTTCGTGGATGTCACCCCGGCGCACGAAGTTCTTCCATCAAACTTGCGACGGCAGCCATCTCGACCCTGTCGGCCTCGTCAGCCTCCAAGGCTGCAGCCTCAGCCGCGAGAGCCCAACGGTCACGAAGACGCTCGGCCTCGTTCACGATAGATCTGCGCACCGCCTCGGATTGCGTCAGCCCTTGAGCCTCGACTCTGCGAAGCGCCCTCAACGCCTCTTCATCGAGCCGGACAGATATCGCGTGCGCCACTGCGTCAATGTATCACGTTTCGTCTTACACACCTCTGTCATGGCCTGACGGGCAGTCGTACATACCCTTGCGGAGGTGCCGGTTCTGAGGTGGTCTGATCCGCTGACGGGGAGGCCGACGCGAATCCTGGTGGCAGGTGCGGTGGCTGCGGGCAAGTCGACGCTCGCACGGCAGATCGGGGCCGCTTGGGGGCTGCCGTACGTGGAAATGGACAGCCTTTACCACGGTCCCGCGTGGGAGCCGAGACCGACGTTTCGCGACGAGGTCATCACATAGACGAGTTGCCTGCATCAGCACCCGGCACGGTCGACACAGACGGCTGAGTCGAGCGTCCTACGGCTGGCGAATCAGTCCTTGGCCGTCGCGGATCGCGCCGGCAATCGCAGCCGCCGTCTCGTTTTCATCCCAAGGAGAGGTGTCGAGGTCCAGCCCGATGCCAACGCATTCCTGCTCCATGCGGTCGTACAGCCACAGGTACTGCTCGGCAACGCTCTTGTCGACCCGTCGCCGGTCTCGCTCGAGGACTACTTCACGCGAGGGAGCGAGTAGCACGTAGTGCAATGGTGCTCCTCGCAGCGCAGCCAGATATCCGTCCAGACGGCCTCGTGTGACGACCACATCGTCGACGATCACCGTGAATCCCTCGGCAAACAGCCGGTTGGCGACCTCCGCCACCATCCGCGTCACCAGCACCAGCTGCCGATCGGCCTCGTCGCTCGGCGAACCGCCGGGATTCACTCGGCCTTCGCGGATGCAGGTGCGCAGCACGTCGGCCTCGACGTGCGCGCTGCGGGGAAACATCGCCGCAAGCGCACCGGCGACCGACGTCTTGCCGGCGCCCGGCACGCCCGTCAGCAAGATGATGCGCGGCTGCTCGATTTCCATTCCCAAGAGTCTGGGCTGCGTGAGCGGGATTGCGCCTCGCAGCGGTCAGAGACTCCAGCTCGGGCAGCATCAACACGTCAGGGGTGTCAAGCGCGCCAGAGTCTGAGCAGCTCGCTGGCCGCGTACCAGCGGCGCGCACGGCCGACGGTTTCGGTGCCGACCTCAATCTCTGACAGCACACCGTGCCTGGCAAGCGTCTCGAGTGCGGTCCTGCCAGTGCGCTCGCTGACGTCGAGCAAGCTGGCGACATCGGCCGAGTTGATGACGGGATGACCGGGAAGGAACCGGAGCAAGGCCCGGGCGGCGCTGTCGTGTCGCAACGAGCTGGTCATCCGGCTCCATTGCTCGATGAGTTCCTGCGACTCGTTGACGATGGCGTTGGCGAGATCCGCTGTTCGCTCGACCACCTGAGCGAACCACTGCACCCACGGCCCGGCGCGCCCGGTCTCGAACATGCGGAGCCCAGAGAGATACCCGCCGGCGTCGCGGGCGATCGCCATGCTGATCGGCGCCACCGAAC
>NZ_JAPYOK010000006.1:0-3524 GCF_028283155.1 Candidatus Poriferisodalis multihospitum
CCTTATCGAGGGTGCCGACCACCGCATCCGTCACGATCCGCGAGCGGTGGCCATCCTGCTCGGCTGGCTGGAGCGCCAAGCAGCCGCCCAGTACGCCTAACCCGCCTTCAGAACTCTTTTGAGTACATCAGTGGTTTGCTCGCGACACCTCTACGTGTCTCATTGCGACGAATCACGACTCGTGGGCGAGTAGAGAGTCGAGAATCCTGAGCGCGTCACCACGCACCAAGTCGTCGTGATGAGCCTGATTGCGGTAGGTCCGAAGGCAGGCGTAGCAACTCGCGTCTTCCGCACACTCGCATCCTCGGACGATCTTCTGCGCCCCGGCAAGGACTTGCTCAAGTTCTTCACGAATCAACCGCACGTAGCCAGCCCCGCCGGGCACCGAGTCGAAGACGATGAGCGCAGTGCCGCCGCCATCTGGAAGCGGACGCAGCGTTCCGTCGACGTCGTCGGACGGTATGCCGAGCACAGGGGTTGCAGACAGCAGCGACTGCAAAGCACTGCGCGCCTCGCGATAGTTGAGTGGCATTTTCAGGTCGAGTTCGAGCACATCGGTCAGATATGAATGGCCGAGGTCAACAACGCTCAAGCGCCCCCGGCACTCCCGTTGCGAGCCAGGCCTGCTGTGGCTTGTCGGCGGCCTTCTTCGACCTTGTCCGACGAGAGGTTCCCCGTGCCCGCAGGTCAAGCACACTCGGAAACCAGCCATAGCTGGACCTGTGTTGATCGCAGTGATCTGGCCTTGGCGGCTGAAACGAGCGCTGATTGTCGAGCCACCGATCGACACCTGCTCCCAATCGGGCGGTTGACCTTCGTAGTCGCTGAAGAACGAACGTGCCCAACCCGTTCGTGGCGGACGAGTCTCTCCCGGTTGGTCCCGACTTCTATGGCCCACGAAGCCGAACTGCGGCACTACGAACTGTCGCTCGACCAGTGATCGGCCACAGGCACGGCACGGCGGTGTGGCATGCTGATCTGTGGGGTCGAAGTCAGGTCGCATGCGAAAGTCGCCACACGACTTGCATTCGGAGTACGAGCGGGCGAATAGAGCCCGGCCAGGAAGCGTTCGCAGCCCGTCGGATTCCCAGATGGCCTTCTTCGCTACGACCTTGGAGCCAGGCGCGTACTCAGTGATGCCCCAGCGCAGATCTCTATTGAGGTCAAGCGTTTGCGCATCACGGTCGCCATCGCGCCACAGATCCAGTACGGCGACGTCAACGGGGAATCCGTACTTTGGCAGAACGACCCGCGTTGCCAGACAGTCGATCAGTCGGCGTCCCTCCAAGGTTGCCCGGACGCGCCAGAGTGCGGCGCGGCGGCGAGCTTGCCCAGCCGCGGCCTCGGAGTTCATCGGGCTGGGTGCGAAGCCACTCGACGAAATCGTCTACCGCTGGGGGCTGGTCATCTCCGGGGCGAAAGAACGATGCCACATCGTTGTGGGGTTCGCCCCCCTGGTCGACGGTGCGTCGCTCGAACGCAGCAAATGCCACAGCGTGGATGTGTCGTCGGACGATCTGTGAATTCTGGAGCGAAACGATGGGGACTTCGACACGTCCGTCAATGAGCCGCTGCGGTTCTCTGAAGTGGTGAAGATCATGGCTGCGGCGCTGCGCGAAGGTGACAACTAGCGCCGACTTGCCGGCCCTGCGGCCAGCGCGCCCCGCCCGCTGCACGTAGTTGGCTGGCGTGGGCGGAACATTTCGCATCAAGACTGCCTGCACATCGCCGACGTCCACTCCAAGCTCGAACGTGGTGGTGCAGCTCAGCGCGTTTGTTCGCCCTTCGAGGAAGTCCTGCTGATACGTCCGCGCTTGTTCGGCGGAGAGTTGGCCGGTGTGTTCTTGAACGCTCATGCCGGAGGGAATGAGGGTTGTGTAGAGACGTGCGTAGTGATCGGAGGCAGCGGAGTCCGCATCGGTAACGTTCCGCAGCGAGCCATCGCACTGCCATGTGGGGCATACATTGAGAACATTCCGCCACGCGATCTGTCGGCACACTGTGCAGATATAGGCGGGATGCTCAGTTCGTCTCAACGCAAACACGACGCGCTCGGAATCGATAGCGAAGGTGGTTCCCGACCGCCCCGTCGTTCGGGGCCGAAGCACCTTCTCCCAGTCGCTGCCTCGGTCGGTCAGCCATCTCCACAGCCCGTCAAGGACTTCTCGCGCGTCCACCGCCGCTCCCTGCCGGTTCACGACCTTGCGCACGTAATCGATCCGGCGATTCGTGCCTCGCGTGGGCAACCACGACAGGATTTTGGGGGCGCTGCGTTCAGCGCGAACGGTCGTGACAGCGTTGCGCGGGGCAAATGCCTGATCATCTATGTCCACTCCGTCCGGTAGCCAAACAGCAGCCTGGAGGCGCAAGGTGTCCAGCAGGACAGCAACCATGTCGCGGGCCTCGGCCTCACCGAATCCGAGCCGCAGGAGGCCCTCGGGTGGTCGCGAACGTCGTGGCGGAGCGATAGCAATCTCTGCTAGGCCGGTGCCGTCGAGACTCTGGCGACGATCTGTTGCCAGAATCTCTGCCATCAACCACGTTCGGACCTGTCGCCGCTGCGATTCTCCACTGGTATCTGGGTCGAGCACAAGATGATCTGTTGCAAGTCTTCGGACTCGCTCGACAAGGTCGTCGAACCACAGATCTTCCTCGTTCACTTGGTTGAGGGCCAACCAGATCATTCGTCGTTGAATCGCCCGGGCATAGGTTCGTTCAAGGTACGGAGCGAAAAAGGCAGCGTCTTGGCGGCTGTCTGCGAATGTCAGCAGCTTGCGGCCTTCGCCGATCTGAGGCTCGATGTCGGGCGGCGTCCTTGCTGGAGGGAGTGCCTGGTAGAGGCTGGTCGCGGCTACGGCCACCGGCGCATCCTGGCCCGTGAAGAATCGAAGCACGATCTCACCGTTCGTGCGCCCAGAGCATGCAGGGCATCGACGAAGCGGGTCGTTCGGCCGCTTGGACCGCGCGAAGAGCATCCGCTGGAGAGGCGCGGCGGTGCCACACGGGCACTGTTGTCCCCGCGATTCGCTCAATCGGCCGCATGCCGTACATAGGTGTCGTTCGTCGAGATCTGATTCGACGTCGTCATCGTCAACGACTGCAGCCTCGTCCTCGTCCTCGTCATCGGATGCGGGGGGCCTACTCAGCAGTAGGTAGGCGAGACTCGTCCGCTGAGGTGGTGCTTGCACCAACCGTGCCGACGGCTCAGTTTCCACTGAATCTGCTTCGACCTCATGTACGAGGCCAACGAGAAAGCCGGCGCCGCAGCGAACGCAGAGACCGAGTTCGAACATCTGTGAGTCGATCCCACGTACAGCGCAACTCGGACAGACTTTGTGACGCTCGAGCTGCACCCATGGCTCCGTGGCGTCGTGCGCGGTGGATCGGCACACGAATGCGCCCTCGAGGGCTCGCAGCAGGTAGTGGTGGCGGGCCGGCGCGTGGCGCCGGGCATGCGCACCCTGGTGGTGCCGGGTTCGATGCAGGTGAAGCACCAGGCCGAGGCCGAGGGGCTGCACGAGGTG